>JAFUXW010000081.1 GCA_017477035.1 Alphaproteobacteria bacterium
AGTGCGATTTCCCGGTGGACGCCATGGTAAGATGTTTGTTATGTAACAATCTTTGCGATTTAGTCCGATGGCGTTTAGCATTTTTTCTAAGAGTTGTCCGCTCCGTCCGACAAAAGGTAGCCCCATTCTATCTTCGTCTGCTCCTGGAGCTTCTCCGATTAGCATAACCTTTGCATTTGGATTTCCATCACCAAAAACCGTTGAATTTGCAGAAAATTTAAGGGAGCACCCGTCAAAGTGGTCCAAAATCTCTTTAAGTTGGTTCAAATTTAAAGCTTTTGCACATTCTTCTTTAGCATTTATGCACGCTGTTGTGTTTTCTTGAGCCAGAAGAGAGGTAGCCGGTCTTAAAGAGGTATTGTTTACAGTCTGGTCTTTATTGATAGATACCGCAATATTTTGTTGCAATGCGTTATAGGGTTCGTCGGCAACAATTGCATCGATTCCCGTCAATTTATACCAATTCAAAATTTCAGTTAAATTTTCCATTTTTTTCTTCACCTGCGCAAAATATATCCGCAAATACTTTTTTTTGCAATAAAAAGAGAGTATTTACACATTAATAATATTTTTTGTATATAATGTGCGTTACGTTATTCTGAAACAGGAAAAAGGTTATGAAAAATTTTATGATAAAATCGTTACTGGCTGTAATATTTGTATCACTTGCCGTATTGGCGTGTTCGCAAGATATTTTTAAATTCGGAGAGAATGATAATCCAACGGCTGTTACACCGCAATTTGATAAAGATGGTTATTGGAGAACAAATAACTTTATTATTAAAAAGAATCAGAATGACACATTTTCTTACTATGGAACAAACTCTTTATACGGAGCCTATATGGCGGCAAGAGTTGCTCATTTGCGTCAAGATTTTGATAATGCTGCCGAATACTATAAAATCGTTATGGATAAAGATGCCTCTAATAGCGATATAAATCGCACCGTATATGTTATATTGAGCTCTTTGGGGCAAATAGGAGAAGCCACCCCTTATGCACAAAAAGAAATAGAGCAAGGTAATACTGAAAGTATTGCCCCGTTGATTGTAGCTATTAAAGATTTTGCAGACGGAAAATACGCGCAGTCTCGTGAAAACATTAATTTGATAAAAGATAAAGCACATACTTCGCTTATAAATCCTTTATTTGATGCGTGGACGTATGCCGGAGAACAAAAAGAAGAACTGGCCATAAAAAGCATAGATAAAATTGCAAAAGATCCGGCTATTGAGGCTATGAAATTATTTCATAAAGGGTTAATATACGATTATTTGGGCAATAAGGAGAAAGCTCAAGAAATGTATGCAAACATAATCAAAAATCACTATCAAAGCGTGACGTATCGCTTGTTGGATGTAATTACGGATTTTTACGTTCGCAATGGTGATAAAGAAACCGCAAAAAAAATATTTGGACGCTACAACGATAATGGACTACTGTCTATTTTGTTAGATAGTATTGATAAACGAATCGAGACAACACACGAAAACTCTCCTGCGATTATAAATACTCCGCAAAAGGGGTTATCCGAGGCTTTGTTCAATATTGGAACTATTTTTCGTTCTTCAGTCGGAGGAACCGAATTCGCGCAGATATATATTGCAGCATCATCTTATTTAAATCCAGAGTATGATATTTCTAAAATTGCACTTGCTAACGTTTTGGAAGAAATAGGATTATTGAAAGAGGCAAATAAATATTATAAGCAGGTAGGCAAAAATTCCGGTTCGTATTTTATTGCCCGCGCCAAGATAATTGAAAATTTAAATACTTTGAAAGAGTATGAAGAAGCAGAAAAGCAAATAAAATTTTTACTGAAAGATTATCCTGATAATACTCAACTTTTGAGTGATTTGGGAACTATTTACGGTAATATGAATAAACATAATGAAGCGGTGGAATACTATCAAAAAGCGATAAAATCGGCTGCAGCTGATGATCAAGATATATGGCCGATATATTATGCTCTAGCCGTTTCTTACGACCAACTAAATCAAAAAATAAAAGCGGAACAAAATTTGCAAAAAGCATTGCAGTTGAGTAACCAAAATCCGGATATTCTAAATTATCTGGGTTACTCTTGGTTGGAACAAGGCAGAAATATTGAGCAAGCAATAAAAATGATTTTAAATGCTTACAAGCACAATCCGTATGAAGGACATATTATAGATAGTATGGGGTGGATATACTTTAAGCTTGGAATGTATGAAAAGGCAGTGGAGTTTTTGGAGCAGGCCGCGGCAATGAATCCGGGAAATGCGGTTATTAATGATCATCTGGGAGATGCTTACTGGTTCGCCGGTAGAAAAAACGAAGCAGTATTTCAGTGGAATCACGCACTTGATTTGAACGAAGATGCTGACAATTTAAATAAGCAGGAAATAATAAATAAGGTGGAGAATGGTGCGTTATCCAATATTGTATATAGTATTCATAATCCGGAAATAATGGAAATGCTGAAAAACGTAACATTGGCGGATGATAAATAAAGTATAGACTGTGTAAATATAAAAATTTAGCTTAAAACCTGCTGTTTTTTGTGATAGGTTCAGATATCGTATACTCAATGGGGAAAGGCAATGAATAAAAAAATATTGATAGCTTTAGTTGCAGGTATCGCTGTTGTAAGCAGCATGATTTATATTTTTTCAAAAAATGACGAAAAGACAGTTCAATCAAAGGAACTTCATCAAGTTGCAGATGTAAATAACATTGATAGCGTAAAACAGATTTCCGGTGCTGAAGATTTGCTCAAAAAAGAAGTTGAACCGAAAATTAATAAACAAATAGAAAAAGTTAAAACAGAGCAAGAAAAATATACAGCTTCTGTAGATATGAATAAGTGGCAATATAATGCTCAAGACGGCGTTTTTTACCAAACCGGAATAGTATATACTCAAATTCCGGCAAATTTAAAATATCAAAAAATGGCATTATTTGTTCCAGAAAAATATATGACTTGCATAAAAAAAACAGATACATTTTTTTCCTGTAAAAAAAATGTATCTGAATATATTGGAAAATATAATGCTGATAAGGCTCCGATACTTTTTGAAATCAATTCACCTGATTTTGCAGCTACTTCAGCTTTGAGTGAGTATAAAAATTATTCTAAATACATAAAGGCCGGAATAGTATATGTTCATATAGGATTTCGCGGGATAGAAAGCGGGGCTCCTTACGGCGTGACTGATATTAAAGCGGCTGTTAAATATTTACGGCGAAACAGTGAGCATATTGCGGGTAATGTTAATTCTATATTTGCACTGGGTATACGTGAAGGAGGAATGTTGGCGGCAGTGCTCGGAGCTTCAGGAAACGCTAAATCATATATGCCGTATTTGCAGAAAATAGGGGCGTTGAAAGGTGTAGATGATAATATTAACGGAGTTATCTTGTTTAATCCGATAAGTGGATTAGATACGGCGAATGAGGCTTTAGAATGGCTTTTGGGCGAAGAAAGAAAGGATATGACTGATGAACAAAGAAAAATATCCGAAACCATGGCAAAAGAGTATGCAAACTACGTTAATAAAGCAGGTTTTATTGATGCAAACGGAAGGGCGCTTACTTTGCAATATTCAAAAAAAGGAATATATAAGGAAGGCACTTATTATGACTATATCAAAAATGTTATTGCCAAGTCATTACAAAATTTTATAAAAACACATTCTTTTCCTTTTGCTATACCTAAATCATGGGAGATTTCCGAAGATAAAGCAATTGCTCAAGATAATATA
>JAFUXW010000082.1 GCA_017477035.1 Alphaproteobacteria bacterium
CCCAACAAAAAAATACGTAAAACAAACGCTTTTATCGGTGCTATTATGGCTGTTATAATGATGCAGATATTAAGAATAGGCTTCGGATACTTTATTGAACTTAATGTGACATACCGCACAATATACGGCGCCTTAGCCACTATTCCTGTTTTATTGGTTTGGATGTATTTATGGTGGACTGTAGTATTATCGGGGGCTATTATGACTGCCGCCTTAGAAGAATTTCGCCACAAAAAAAGAATATGGCGCAAAAAGAAAAAACATATATCAGAACAATCATTTTAGATATTGATGGTTTTGCACATAATTTACCACGAATGACTTATATCTGCTTTTAAATTCTTCATCGTTGCAATATTTATCAAACATTGCAAACAATCCGGATAAAACATTTAATTTTTCACAGTAATCGACAGAATATTGATAATTGATATCAAAAAACCACGATAAATAACCGGTAATGTGATCTGCTTGCGAAGCTCCCTGAAAACGCGGAGTAGTATCTTCTTTAAAAGAAGAATCTTTCACAATTTGCGATATCTGTCCATCTTTATATTTATCTCCGCAGCTTGTACCCAAAAATAAATGTTGAATATTGGCTTCATTTATCAACATATTAAGGTTTGCAATCTTATCGGCATCACGGATAATAAAACAAATCAATTCGATTTCTTTTTGTATCCCTTTGTCTTCTATATTCTCATACACTTCGTCATTATACAAATCTTCTATTCGGTGCCCGTGATGTTTTATCGGTAACCATATGCGAATATCATTAAACATAGGAGTATGACGCAACAAAATTGATGCTCCGACTCCGTGGTCATATTTTCCCTTCTTATTAAAGCTGTGCTCAATTTCCGTAAAACGGCATACATCGTGCAACAAAACTGCCGTTTTTACCATTTCCACATAATTATTTGATTTTTTCTGTAGCCATTCTATTTTGGGGATAATATAATTTCCGGCACCGGCCACTTGCTTGGAATGACGCCATTTTTCCGAGGCATATCCACGATAAAACTCATCATTCTTGACGATTTCATAACATTCATTGAAATGCAATTCCAGCAGTTGCCAGGCTTTTTTAAGCATATTTTCTCCTTCTCTCTTTACATACATATATTTAATCGTAATTCAACGTAAGAGCAAAAATTTTTATTTTTTTTGCACAAGTAAAAAAAAACTCTTGAAATCAGAACAAAAATAGAACACAATACATTTCAGCGGATAAAATTATTCTTTATTTGAGTTTTTTGTGAAAATAACCGATAAAGAATATAGAACAATTTTTATAAGGAAAATAACATGGAAAAAGATAAAGCATTAGAAGCAGCCTTAAGCCAAATTGAGCGCGCTTTCGGCAAAGGATCTATTATGCGCTTGGGGCAAAATACCAATGTAGATATTGAAGCTGTCTCCACCGGTTCTATCGGTATTGATATTGCTCTCGGTATCGGCGGTATGCCAAAAGGACGAATTGTTGAAATATATGGTCCGGAAAGCTCTGGTAAAACGACTCTGGCCTTAAGTGTAATCGCTCAAAGTCAGAAAAAAGGCGGAACCTGTGCCTTTATTGACGCTGAACACGCCTTAGATCCATCTTATGCAAAAAAAATCGGCGTAGATGTGGAAAATTTGCTTATATCCCAACCGGATTCCGGTGAGCAAGCATTGGAAATTGCAGACACTCTAGTTCGCTCAGGTGCAATAGATGTTATGGTGGTTGACTCTGTAGCAGCTTTGGTACCTAAGGCAGAATTGGAAGGAGAAATGGGCGATTCGCACATGGGATTGCAAGCTCGCCTAATGAGCCAAGCGTTGCGTAAACTCACTTCAACTGTAGCTCGTTCCAATACTTTAATTATCTTTATCAACCAGATTCGTATGAAAATCGGTGTAATGTTTGGCAATCCGGAAACTACCACCGGAGGTAATGCTTTAAAATTTTATGCTTCTGTTCGTATGGATATTCGACGTATCGGAGCTATTAAAGATAAAGAAGATATTATCGGTTCGCAGACTAGAGTTAAGATTGTTAAAAACAAAGTTGCTCCGCCGTTCAAAACAGTTGATTTTGACATTATGTATGGAGAAGGTATTTCTAAAACCGGTGAACTGATAGATTTAGGAGTTAAATCGGGTATTGTTGATAAAGCGGGAGCCTGGTTCTCCTATAATGGCGAAAAAATCGGACAAGGTCGAGAAAATGCCAAAACTTTCTTAAAAGAAAATCCAGCAATTGCTGAAGAAATTGAAAATCGTATCAGAGCTGATGCCGGTCACTTGACAACCGAAATGATAGGTGACGACAACGAAATAAATGAGGAAGACTAGTTGTCATTTATCTTCAACCGAAGAGCTCCGCTATATTTAACGGAGCTTTTTTGTAAATAAAAAAAAATTAAACATTGAAATATTGTTATCTGCTTACTAAAATGTCGTTAGTTTTATTTGATACATAAATAGGAGATATGAAATGAAAAGCTTTTCTATTATATTGGCGGTTTCTTTGTTAACCGGATTAACCGCCGATGCACAAGAAATCGCCCAAACTTTACAACAAGCAGAAAACCAAGTAGCAAATATGGATACCTATGCTATAAAACCTCTTTCCTTGGAAGAAAAATTGGCGGCTAAAAAAGCAGCTGTTCACGCCAAAATGATGGCTAAAAAAGCGGAACTCGGGGTAAAACCTGAAACGGATGCTTTATATGAAGATAAAATGGGAACAGCTTCTGAAAAAATCAAAGAAGATACTGCATTGAATGCGCCGACGATTGCCGATGCTACCATTGATGCGCCGAAAGAAAAGAATGTTGAAATCATTAGCGAAACAGCCAACAGCGTCAATAATATCGCTGATAACATCAAAAATGGAATTGCGACAAACGTAAACGAACAGAAGGACGCCGTTAATGAGATTGTAGATGCAACAGTTGAAAACGTAAACGAACAGAAAGATGCCGTTAATGAGGTCGTAGATGCAACAGTTGAAAACGTAAACGAACAGAAAGACGATACAGCCAGCATTATCAATGAAAACAAAGAAAATATTGTTGATGCTGTTAATGAGATAAAACAAGATGTTCAGCAAACAAACTCTGATTTGGATAATTTAGAAGAAATGTTGGGAGAATAGATGATATTGCCTAAAAAAACGCGTGAAAATCACGCGTTTTTTTTATTTCTTTCGTAAATAGTCCCCCGGCATTGAAATACCTCTTAAAGCAGCTATTTTGGCAGCAATATTTTGTTTATGCTCATCAATTGACTGAGGAGTTGGCGGCTGAGACGCATATTGAGGTTGAGGAGTTGTTTGATCCAATTGATATAGCTCTCTTGCCGATGGTTGCGTATACGACGGAACCACATTAAGTTCAACTTCACTAAATGCCTCCATAAGACTGTTATCATCTTTCGCAGCATTTTCTCCCTTCTCTGTAAAGACATCATCACTTTGCAGGTATTCTAACTTTCTGCGAATCGCTTCTTTCATCGGTTCAGCTTGTTCTTTCAACAATCTTTTTACTTCTGACTTATTCATTGTTTTGTTCCAATATAATATCTCCGGTTCTGGCAAGTATAAGACTATCCAAAACCCACCGATTAATCAGCACTACCTTATCACTTTCTACGCCCATTGCATTGGCGGTATCTATTATAATATCCAGCTCACTATCGTGCAAACTTTCATCGATGTTTGCAAGCACGCATAATTCCTTAATCAACTGTAGTGAATGCTTACGATTTGTGATCTTACGAGTTTCCGTAACATAATCTATTGTTGCTGCATTTTTTATAATGTCTATAATCGTTGCATTATCAACCCCATATCGCAGCGATATCTTTTTTAAAAAGCTTATTTCTTCCGCATCTATTACTCCATCAGCGCGCACCATTGCGCAAAAAACCTTTAGAAATATTATTTTTTCTTCGGTAGTTAGTGTCTTGATATAGTCTTCGTCCATAAATTTTCTCCTTTGTGTAGAGTTTATTTCAAAAAAATTAATTTAGATTTAATCTGTTTAATTTAGATTGGCTACTAAAGGAGAAGTAAATGAATTATACTCAAGTTGCTGAAATAAAAAATGTTGTAATGCAAAAATACGGGGAAAATATTCATTTTCACGACACTTGTGGCGGTGGGGCATATTTTTCTCTTGAACGCAATAATTATGAATTAGAAGAATTTTTAAAACAATATTTTACTTCACGAGGAATGGTAATCAAATTTTCAAAAGACGGAACTAAATTTTCTGTAGAATAAAGTTGCAGAATAACTCATTATTATTACTTGTTGCTTAAATGCTTCCGTATATTCAACATTGCAGTTCATTACCTTGATTATATGCGGATTGCTTTCTAATTCAGAGCTTTCTTCTTGTGTAAATATATGGTGTTTCATCTCGTTACCTTTCTGTTGTTGGTTGGTATAAAAAATTATCCCGAAAATTACTAACGTAATCTTCGGGACTTTTTTTACTTGTCCAACTTTCGGGGTACAGTTCAAAAAGGTGCTTTTTTACATTGGTGCCGACTTAAGAGACTCTTCTTGCTCCGTATGTTTCGCGAATATATCGCTCAACAACTGCGCTTCGGTCACTCGTACACTAAATTCGCCGTCAATGCCGTTTCGGCTCATTAAGTGTACTTCGCCTGAATATAAAAAAAACAACATTTTGAGGTTGTTTTTTTATGTTCAGCCCGACCCAAGTGGGTCGTCCGTTCGGCTCTCGCGCTACCAATAAAAAAACCACCGTTACGGTGGCTTCTTTTATTGGTGCCGACAGAGAGACTCGAACTCCCGACCCACTGATTACAAATCAAGCTAAGTCATTGATTCTATGATATTTTAAGTTATTGAATTTAAAGACTTTTTCTTTTGCCGGCAAAGGTTTCAAGCATTTCCATCAAAAAAATGAGCTGATTTAAAGTTATTGGTGGAGTCGTCAACTGTTTCTTGCTCACTCACTCGGCGCTCACTCGGATAAGCCTATTTGTACTGATATGTATGGATATGTACCATAAATTCAGGTCAATATTCACAATAAACAAAAAAATTCTAAAATTCTTATTGACATTGAAAAAACTGTAATATATAAGCGTTTGCAGGTGCTATGCCAACATAGCTCAGTTGGTAGAGCTACTGATTTGTAATCAGTGGGTCGGGAGTTCGAGTCTCTCTGTTGGCACCATTTCAAACCCTTGATTTATCAAGGGTTTTAATTTTTCAAGACTTTTAATTTTTAATGATTTTTTGCTTCCGAGTGAGTGTATTTTTCCAGATTTTACTTTAACTATATGATTTTACATTATTTATTTTGAATTTTGAGTGAGTGGCTTTTTCACAACCTAAAGCGGTGTTTTTATGTAACATAATATTAAAAATCGTATTTTATAATGTAGGCTCAAACTTAATTTTCATGAGAGGTTATACAATGACTTTTCCGAGTAAAGAATACTTTTCAGTAACGGAAGTAGCCTTTCGTTGGCAAAGAAAAGTAAAGGACGTTGAATACTGTATTGAAAATGGCTTAATAAATGCTCACATTAAAGTTTGTGCCGTTAAATTATCCCCTATCACAAATAATAATGAGAGCGAAATATGCGAATTTACCGGCTATATGAGAGTATCGCCGGAAGATTGCCATATTTTATTTCGTCATAACAAAAGGACTATCTCTGAACTACTAAGTAAAACTGAATCTCAAAAAATAAGGCTTATACAACCGGAAAAAATTATCATAACGAAAGTTGATTTGCTGATATTTTTAGACGATTTAAGGGAATTTGAACAGAAGTATAAGCTGGCTTGCGAACAGCCGGAACTGCCTCTGTGGGATAAAAACCAACCAGAATCTATAAAAAATCTGACAGCATATAGCGATAATGATATGATTGTTATAGGCAAAGATGTTTATACATTCGGACACCTGCAAGCCAAAATCATAAAAGAATTGTATAAAGCTGCATCAACAGATAATCCATGGGTTTTGGGTAAAAATCTGTTATCGGATAGCGGAGCGCGCACTCAACACTTAAAAGACTTGTTTCGCTCGCATCCGATTTTGGCGCGTATAAAATATCGTTCAAAAGGTTACTACTGCCTCATGATAACATAAATTATACACAGCTAAATACAGCTAAAGTATGACATAAGTCGGATGAGAATCCGATACGTTTTGTTTTATATTCAGACGTATAATCATTATTATCGGTTGCTTATCCG
>JAFUXW010000083.1 GCA_017477035.1 Alphaproteobacteria bacterium
AAATGAAGATATTGATTTTCAAAAAGTTAAGCAAATGGCTAAAAAACTATATAATTTGGACGTTTCGTATTATGATAACGAAAGTAAACACAACGCTTGGCGTGAAAATAAAAAGCATACACAGTTTGCAACGGCATTTCTTACAGATTCTTTGAGTAAACAGTTTCCGCAAGCAGATACCGAAGTGTTTTTACAACAACATCATACTAACTTAAATATATTGGTTGATACCAAAAACGGCTTGTATGTATTTGATACTCCTGTAAAAAATATATTCAGTTCGTCTATTTTCGGATTTGTGTTGTGGATGATTGGAACATCGTTGTTATTATTTGCTGTTGCTGCTATGTTTTTGCGAGTACAAGTGCGCTCAATTGCTCAACTTGCTTCGGCTGCCGAAGATTTCGGTAAAGGTATAAATACTAAGTTTAAGCCTTATGGATCAGTGGAAGTTCGTCGTGCAGGTTTGGCATTTACAAAAATGAAAGAGCGTATACTTCGACAGATATCGGAAAGAACGCAGATGCTTGCCGGCGTATCACACGATTTGCGTACTCCTCTTACCAGAATGAAGTTGCAGGTTGCGATGCTTCCGGATAGTAAGGAAAACCAAGAATTTGTTCAAGATATCAATGAAATGGAAAAAATGCTGGATGGATATTTGGCATTTGTAAGCGGAGAAGGCGGAGAAAAGTCATCATTCGTTGATATTAACGAAATGGTATCCGGTATTATAAATAAATATCGCAAAAATTCTAACGCGATGATAAGGTATTCTACCAATTATGATGTTAGCGCGGTTCAAGGACGCGAGCAAGCTTTGCGTCGTGCTATTACCAATGTAATAGAAAACGCATTTCACTATGGTAATAATATTGCTGTAAAGCTTGAAAACGACGACAAGCGTTTGGAATTAAGTATAGATGATGATGGTCCGGGGATTCCTGAAGATAAAAGAGATGACGTTTTCAAGGCATTTTATCGAGTAGAAGGATCACGCAATAAAGAAACCGGAGGAGTCGGTCTTGGTTTGGCTATTGCAAAGGACGTTATTGTTTCTCATGGTGGTAGCATACAACTTTCAGACAGTGAATTAGGAGGCTTGAGGGTTCTCATCAGCCTTCCCTTATAGCCGATTAAGTAAGTATATCAGACGTAGTTCTTACTCTTGGTAAGAGGACTTCCGTGATTGGGGGCTTGTAATATATATTCCATTATTTGATTGCATATACGAGAAAACAGCAAGCTTCATATTTAATCGTATGATTTTTTGATTCGTTACAAAAAATACAGGGTTCTCAATCAATTCAGAGAACCCTGTTCAGTTTAGCACGCGTTGTGGACAGTGACGCAACTTTTACAAACTCATCGCAAGGAAGTAATTTCCATTAAGGAGCAAATACAGTATTGCTTCATCAATATTACTCCTCTCTTTTCTCCTTATTTAAGTTTATCCTCTATAAAGAATCACTTCCTACGATTCCATTTCCCCTTCGATTTTTTGTCAAGTAATTTTTTCTAAAAAAATAAATTTTTTATTTTAAAGAGAAATGTCATGCCTATTTTTCGGTTTTTTAAGAAAAATTCAAGGCATCTTCCGATTCATAAAATATAAAAATAGAGTCATGCCTCGTTTTTGCTTGCAAAAACATCAGTTCATCTACGAATTAATTTAAAATAACGTTTCACAAAGATAAAATATTGATGACCTAATGCACGGCTTTAGGCCAATGGAGACAATATGTATATACAAAAAACCACCTTTACAGGTGGCTTTTGTGTTGGTGAGCTCGGTGGGATTACTTCACTACGTTTCGTTCACAGCGCTCATCGCTTTCAGCGACCGGCATACTTACGTCTGCCTTTTGCTTGTAGTCAAACCCGCTTCTCCGCGGGTTCAAATCCGCACCTCACTAAATTCACCAACAAAAAAAACCACCTTTACAGGTGGCT
>JAFUXW010000084.1 GCA_017477035.1 Alphaproteobacteria bacterium
ATGATAGATTTAACAAGGCTTCGGCAATTATAGATAAGCTTGAGTTTAATGAAGATACGCTCGGAAAAGAGTATATGGAAGCAATTCAGAATTATAAGTTTGTTTCCGAATACGATGTACAAGGTAATCCGACATACGAGAAATGTATTGAATTAGACGATAACGGTAAAATGAAAGTTGTCAAAGGCAGTTCTTTGGAAACGGCTTTGAAGTTTGCCGCTAATGAAGCCATGATGCAGAATTTGGGTAATTTCTCGCGAAAGATGGATAAGAGTTTGATTGTAGAAGGCGCAAAAGACAATGCTTTCAACACGTTGTTTGCTTATGCCAATTCCGAAGATGTTGTCAAAAAAGGATTGCAAGAAAATCCGCAGAGGTTCACCGTTCCTAAATATGTTGAAGAATTTAAGCAAAAATTGATGAGCGGAGAGGTAATGGAAATTTCTCCGTTGGGAGCTAAACTGGCTCTTGATCGTCAGGCAAATCATGTTGAAACATTCGGCAACAGATTGACTTCCAAATTAGGGAAAGAAAATACCGAATATCTGAAAGCCGGATTACTAGGACAAATCAAAAAAATTGATAAAACCAGTCGTTATCAAGATGCTGCTAAAAAAGTCAAAAACGCGGCATTTAGAAGAAGTTTAATCGGCGCCGGTTTAGGGTTTGGTATTGCAACAGCCGCAAGTTACGCTTCAACCAAGTTATCATTGGGAGCGGTATTTGGAGCCGGAAAGACTTTGCCGATTGCCGGCGGTATGGCAGCTGAATTGAGTGTAGGCGGTGTTAATGCTGCTATTGGCGCCGTTGCCGGTGCAGCTGTGTCAACTTTATCATATTTGGCCGTGAAAAAAGTCGGTGCAATGATTAAGCGTGAAAAATACGGATGGAAAGACGTTAAAAGAGATATGAAGTCCCCGCAGTTCGTATCGGCGGTAACAGCAGGAGCATTGGGCGGAGCTTCAGTGGGATTTGCAATGTCTGGTTGTGCAAAATGCGCTATGGCTTGCGGTGTAGCTTCTATTGCCGTTGCTTCTGCCGGTAGATTTTATGCCCCGTATCGCGATATGCGTTTGCACGGGCACGGAAAAGTTAAATCTGCCATTATGGGGGTAATTAATGCGACTGCTGTGGCTTTGGGTGGTAAACTGGGACATGAATTGGCTTCTAATGGAAATCATATAGAGGTTACTGCCAGTGAAAAACAAGCAAAAGATTTATATAAAGATATGGATCAGGCTGAAAAAGACGGCTGGAAAGGTGAACTATCAAAAGATCCGAAAGACGGATTTACTTTGGTAGATACCAGAGAAGGGAACGGGGTAGTAGAAACCAAGCTTTTACAGGAAAAAGCCAGAGCAACCTTGGAACATTTTTATGGGGGTAATCAAGATGCTCTTAATCGTGACTTAAACCAAATCGGTCAACAATTACACGCTATGGGAAGAAATGATATTTCTCCTGAAGTATTCTTACGTGATGCTTGCGATGCCGGTATGAATACTGGTGTGGATACAATCAATCACGTTGATGGCGGCGGTATAGTTCATACACATGGTAATAACTTGGTAATGACTGATGCTTGGGCTAATAAATATAATATTGATGTAAATGGGGTTCACGCTCTTGGTGGTATTAAAGCTCCGGATGGAACGATTACTATTACTAAGGAAGCATTAGCAGGATTTGATGCCGTTAAAGAAACTGTTTCAATGATTAATGAAATAGGCTCTATGGAAAATGCAGACGGTTCCCGTTTGTCCGGTCATCTGGATGGTGTCTTGCATCGTAATGCAATGGTTGATGATACAAATACAACAGTTCATGCCCCAGATGGCAAAGGAACAGAATTTAATACCTATGCCAACGGAGATAACGGATATCGCCATACTACAGAGAATTTATATGCGAAATTTACTAAGAGTGTGGAGGCTGTTACCGGTTTTGGAGCAACTATTTTAAGTTGGCCAAAGAAAGTTAAAGAGTTCTTACGTCCGGGGGCTAAAGCAGATAGAACGGGAACTGTCGAAAAAGTTCAAGATAATAAACCGCAATCTCAAGATAAACAACCGGTTACAACTGTTGTAGGTTCTACTCCTGAGAAAAAAGAATATGTAAAACCGGAAATTATAGTTAAACCGATGCCTGTTGATGAGGTTAAGGTAAGTAAATTGCTTAATGAAGAATATCAGATGATGTATGGTTATAAACCTACACAAGATGATAAACAGTATCAAGCATATTGCAAACGGGTTGAAGAAGAACTGAAATCAGAATCTCAAAATAAAGATATGCTGACTTTTCTTAATAAACGCCGTCAAGAAATTGATAGTGTGGTTAAAGCATCTCTACCGAACTATTTAGATAGCGAAGAAGGTCGGAAGGCTCTGAAACATTTGCAGGGATACGGCGAACATTTACCAGAAACATCCAAGGTGTTAAAAGATTTTAATGATAAACACGCCAGTTCTCCTTTGACCAACGCTATTCGTCAAGACTTCTGGCAGAATAAAAGTAAACCTGCTGATGAGTGGAAATTTGATGACTTTATTAAGGCCGCAAATGATTATTTGAAACGAAATAGCAAAGATTTGGACAGAGAGGCCAACAAAGCACCGTTCAGAAGAATTGATGGAGCAAAACCTAAAGGGCGTGAATAATATTTATAATATGAAGGAAATCCTTGCAGAAGTAATCGGCGAGGATTTTTTTTTGTTGTGCTAATAAAGTTTTTACAAAATGATGGTAATATGGTAACATATAATAAATTAAGGAGATAAAAATGGAGGTATTCGGATTACCTTTACAAGAAATAATAGGCTATGTTGCCGGTATTTGCACGGCTATTTGCTTTTTACCGCAAACAATTCAAACAATAAAAACGCAAAATGTGACAGGTCTTTCATTAACAAGTTATTTTATATATGCTTGGGGCTTGTTGAGTTGGATTATTTACGGAGCATACTTAAATTCATTGCAAATGATGATATTTAATACTCCGGCGTTGATTTTTGCGCTTATAATCATTGGAGAAATAATTTATAACAGGTATATAATAGGGCAAAAAAAATGAAAATTTTATCCTTTGATGTCGGAGGAAGTAAAATAGCGTGGGCTTTAATAAATGAAAATGGTAATATATTAAATGATGTTACTGTTATTCAAACCCCTAAAACTTCGGAGGAAATAGAAAATATTTTTGTAAAAGTTGTTCAAAAAAATATTTTTGACGGGTTTTCCGTGGCAACCGCCGGAGTCGTTTTGCATAACAAATTGGTCGGTAAACCGAATAATTTACCGAGCGGATATGAAAGTATTGATTTCAAAAATATTGCCAAAGTTCCGTATGTGATTGAAAATGATGCAAATTCTGCTATGTGGGCAGAGTATAAGATAGGTAGTCTGAAAAATGTAAATCACGGTGTAATGCTTACTCTTGGTACTGATGTCGGGTGCGGTATAATTTGCAATGGACAGATTTTGCGCGGAAAATGCGGAGCTGCAGGTGAAGTCGTTTTTGATTGTTCGGGGCGCAGTTTGCAAAGAATTGCATTAGAAGCAGGCTCAACAGAACAAGATTGCTTTGCTATTTACAATATGGCGTTAAAACAAAACGGAGCAGAACGTAAGGCATACAAGATATGGCAAGAAAAATTGCTTGACTGCATACAGAAAATAAATCAGGTTTTAGATACTGAAGTTGTTGTTTTATCGGGAAGTTTGGCTAAAATTGTTGATTATACAGTTGTTAACGCTTCAATAAAATTATTACAGCCTTATAATGCTCCGGAGGTTAAATCTGCTCTGTGTGGCAGTAATGCCGGTTTAATCGGCTCAGCTTTAATATGTGCGCAAAATTTGAAGGGATAAATGATGAGAAAATATTTCTTGACGCTGATTATTTTTTGTATTCCGCATATTTGCGGTGCACAAATGACAGATACTTTAGGTGCAATGGCCATAGATGCTATGATGGATAGGGAGGCTTATCAGCAAATAGGACAAATGCAGAAAGCTCTGGGAAAAGCTAATTTTCAGCAGGATTTGTCGGAATTGATTACCGAAACACAAATAGCCTCATTGAACGGTTATTTTGATAAATCCAATCTTCGTTTTAACGGATTAAAAGGAGTTGAGTGGGATGTTGTATCTGTTGCCGCAGGGCAATATTATATAGAACTTAAAAACTTGGATTATTCTTCTTGCTTTACGGTTAAAAATACAAATTGGGGAACTCATCATATTGATGCTAATGATAACGGCGAATGTGTTCAAAATAATAATACAGTAAAATTGTTTTTTTGATTGTATCAAATAATGTTTAACATTTCTTCTCTGGTAAGATTGAAATTACTGTCAATCCACATTTGTTCCAGTTTATTTAAAGTATTTCCGATTTTATTGTCATCAGATATACCTTTATTAACAATGTCTTTGCCGCGCACCGGAAATACTGGAACCACACTGTTTTCTACATCTTTCAGTATTTCATTTATATTTATCGCTTGCTTTTGATATATTGCTACCGAGAGCAAAATTTTATCAATGGTAAACTGTTTACCGTAGCGATATATAAATTTTAATCTGGCTGCAGATGTTGTAATATTTTCAGGAGTTATTTCTATTTTTGCCCAACGAACAAAGTTTTCTCGTTGTTTTTTTGTGAAACGTAAAATATTGGCAATATTTTCAGCCTGAGATGAATTTGGCTGATATAAAACAAATAAACGACGTAAAAAATTTCCTTCATATTTAGCATCGGCGACAAGTTTGGTTAAACGCCATAAAGCGTCTAAATGCTCAGATTTAGGAAGAAAGAATCCTAAAATATCATTATCATAAATTATACGCATTGTTTCGGTAACTTGTGGAGTAACCAGCAATTTGAATAATTCATCACGCACACGTTCTATGGCAATACTTCTAAGACCGTCCTTTAACTTAACACAGGCTTGCAAAGCTTCTTGATTAATAGGGGTTTTACTAAATATTGAATAAAAGCGGAAAAAACGCATGATACGTAAGTAATCTTCTTTGATTCTGTCTTCAGCTGAGCCAATGAAACGAACGATACCTTTTTCCAAATCTTCTATACCATTATAATAATCAAAAATATTACCACGTAAATCAGCATATACTGCATTTATTGTAAGGTCACGTTTAGAAGCATCGGCGCTCCAATCATCAGTATAATCGAAATCAGAGTATCTCTTATTTTTTTTGTTCCCCTTTCTTAAAGAAGATACTCTTAAAATTCTGTCATCAATAATTACTCCAATACTATCTATTTTTAAGCCAAGAGGAACAGTTTTTAATCCGTTATTTTGACAAGCTTCAGCTAGTTCATCAGGCGATAAATCTGTTGCTAAATCCAAATCAAATCCGCTTAATCCGGCGAGTGTATCACGAACAGCACCTCCAACAAAACGAATAGTTCCGCCACTATCTTCTACAGCATTAAATAAACGGGCTATTTTGGTGGAGTTTATCAGTTTTGACATATCCAGATAATCCGGTTTGAACATTTTTTTGTTATCCTTTATTATTTTTTTTCAAATTTTAACAGTTTATATATAATTTTTACATATAATTCAAACAAATTTTAATTAAAAGAGGAAAATACATATGTTTAAATATTTTTTGGTTTTATGCGCATTATTGCTTTCAACTGCAGCTCAGGCCGTTGAACAGCCTAAAATGATAGGAGAGTATGGAGATTGGGTTGCTTGGACATACAATGACCGAGGTAATGTTATTTGCTATATATCTTCGACTCCTAAAAAAGATGAAGGAAAATATACCAAACGCGGAGATATTTATACGGTGGTTACTCACAGACCGGCCGAAAAGTCATATGACGAGGTTAGTTTTGTAGCCGGATATGTTTATAACACCAAAGCTCCGTTGGTGATTAAAATAGGCAACCAAACATTCAAAAATACATTTACTGAAGGTGATAAAGGGTGGATGCGTACCGGAGACGAAGATAAAAGGATTGTTGCCGCCATGAAACGCGGAGAACGTATGATTGTTGACGGACAATCCAGTCGGGGAACTCCTACCAAAGATACATACTCTTTGAAAGGTTTTACAACAGCTTATCAAGCTATATCGGCTAAATGTAAGAAAAAATAATGCCTAAAGCAGAACTTATCGGTTTAAGCAAAGATGAATTACGCGAGGCTTTGGTCGCTCTCGGAGAAAAGCCTTTTCGTGCCAAGCAACTGTGGCAATGGCTGTATTATTTCGGAGAAACCGATTTTAATAAAATGAGTAATCTTTCCAAGGATTTGCGAGCAAAGCTTGCCGATAATTTTACTATATTTCGTCCGAAAATTATTGCGGAACAAGTATCTGTTGATAAAACACGTAAATGGCTTTTGGAAATGTCTGATGGTCAACGGGTAGAGATGGTCTACATTCCGGAAGAAGACCGAGGTGCTGTTTGCATTTCTACTCAGGTAGGATGTGCGGTTGGATGTCGTTTTTGTCATACCGGAAGTCAGAAATTAACTCGTAATTTAA
>JAFUXW010000085.1 GCA_017477035.1 Alphaproteobacteria bacterium
GATATGAGTGCTTCCATTGGGAGCAGAGTTTCAGCTCCGGCGGCAGGTACGGTTGTTACATCAGAATATCAGAGCAACGGATATGGTAATTTAGTGGAAATTAAACATGGTAACGGATTTGTTACTAAGTATGCACACCTTAATAAAAGGTATGTTAAAAAAGGTGATAAAATAACGTATAATCAAGCTATTGGTGAAGTTGGACGAACCGGCAGAGCTACCGGAAGCCACTTGCATTATGAAGTTTTATACAACGGCAGAAACGTTAATCCGTTGACATTCGTTAATATTAACAGTATGAATAAATCATAAGGAGTTTTTTTATGAGTAGTTTAAGACGTTTGATTTATTTGAAGATTGCCCGCATGAGCCGAGGTTCTAACACTCCTGTGCCGAGTATTATAAGTTATGATACTAAAATTAAAGGCGATATATGGGGAGGAGATACCATTCATATTGATGGGAAGCTTGAAGGTAATATTATGTGCAACGAAGTTATAATCGGTACCAGAGGGTATATTTTGGGTGATATAAAAGCTAAAAAATTGAGCGTTTATGGTACTGTTAACGGCACAATAGATACAGAAGAGTTGTTTGTTGCCAATAACGCTCGTTTGATAGGTAATTCTTATTATAATAAAATTGCCTTAGAGCCGGGAGCATATGTTGAAGGTAATTGCATACCGAGAGCTAAAGCTGCACTTAAAACTACCGACAATGAAAATAAAAATGTTGAGATAAAAGCCGTAAAATAATGGCAAAGAAAGTTAAAAAATCAGATTTTATATCAACCGGCACGGTGGCAGAAAATCCTCGTGCCCGTTTTGATTATAATATTTTAGAGAATTACACGGCAGGCTTAGTCTTAACCGGCACAGAAGTTAAGTCTTTGCGTTTGGGACACGCCAATATCCGTGATGCCTATGGTATTGAGGAAAATGGCGAGCTTTATATGTCTAATATGTTTATTGCTACATATGATAATCAAGGATATTCAAGTCACGCTGAAAGGCGAAACCGCAAATTATTGCTTACACATCGAGAAATCATAAAAATTATAAATTCACTTAATCGAAAGGGAACCACTCTGGTGGCAACCAAGTTGTTTTTCGATAATAAGGGTAGAGCAAAGCTTAATATCGGTTTGGGTACAGGTAAGAAATTGTATGATAAGCGAGAAACTTCCAAAGAGCGCGATTGGAGTAGAGAAAAAGCTCGTTTGATGCGCCATTGATATTCCTTAATTAAAAAATAAATGAAAAAGTCAGATAAAAAATGTAAAGGCCTTGTTTACGGTTAAGTAAACAAGGCCCTTAGTGTAAGAATCAAGCTTCCGCATTTTTTCTGATTTGATCCATAATGGTCTCAAGGCGGTTGCTGTAAGTTGTGCCGCTCAGTTCCCACTTACCGGTAAAAGGATTCTTGTGGCTGAATTCAAACTTTTCTACCACTTCCTTCGGAGAGAAGAACATCGGACTTGAATTTGTTCCGGAAACGATAGTTACCCCTGGAATCAGTTCCTTGCGGCCATAAATGCAGTGAGGTCCGTGCCAAATGTGGCACCAGAATTCTGTCATAGGATCGAAATGCACTTCAGAGTAGCCGTCCCAATAACAACGCACCGGTTCTTTGGCGTGCAACGAAAACTTTCCATACCAATCATCATAACTACGATTCCACTCATCCAAAAACTCTGGATGATAAATTTTTTTTATTTCCATAATTTTTTTTATTTAATAATTAATGTTTAAGACAAATTATAAACGAAAAAAATAATTTGTCAATATTTTTTATTAAATCTGTGGAGTAAACATTTGTTTTTCAGAAAATATTATAAACCTGATTATGATTGCAGTATGTGAACAGCTGTATTATATCATCTTAATAAAAGTAAGTTCATCATTTTCTGAATCGTAATTAACTTGAGCCACACAGCAATTAGGTAATCCAAGGCCATAAGATTTAAGCCCGGCTAGCAACGATGACATTACACCCCCATGGGTTGAAATACCGATAACATTATATGGGGATTTATGGGCAATATCAATCAGTGCCTTATTAATACGGTCAAAAACCTGATGTTTACTCTCTGCATTTTTTCCCGGATATTTGCTATCCCAAGTAGTAGGTGTCGGGTAAAGAACATCGTGCATCAATTGAGGCCATTTTTTACCGATTTCATCCATAGTATGTCCTTCTGCATCGCCAAAACAGCATTCATGTAATTTATTTTCTATTTCTAAAGGAACTTGCAGAAACATATTAACAATTTCTGCAGTACATTTTGCTCTTAAAAACGGTGAAGAATAGATAGTTTTAATGCCATAATTTTTGATTTTTTGGCCAAGCTCGGTCGCTTGTTCACGACCGCGATTGTTTAAATCAGGATTTGCAGAAGTTCCTTGCCATACTTTTTTTGCATTAAGTTCGGTTTCTCCGTGTCGGAATATGTAGAAAATTTTTTGCATAAACTTAGTTCCTTTGTTCAATATCTGCGAATTATACCACTCACATCAACTGATTGCAACGAATTTTTATGATAAAAATTATTATTGACAAAAATTATGAATAAGCTATTATAAACATACAATAACCAAGGGTTAGCTAATGATAAAGCGTTTTGCAGATTTAACATATAGCAGAGAAGATCTGGAACAAGATGCCATACACTATTTGAAAACTCAAGTGTATGAGCCTACGTATGTAAATCAGGTAAAAGAATTTATGGTCGAAGATTTGGATAACTTCAAAAATTATTTTGATGACGATGAATATGCCTTTCATAATGTTTATTATGATGAATATGTTATTGATTATCGGGAAGATCGGGATGTGATGGTTCCAAATATAGACTTAAAAAGCCTTACAAACGATTTGGAATACGATTTTGAACGTTTGGATATGAATGATTATGAAGTTGAACGCTATACATTAATGCTTGAGGCAGAATTTCGTAAAAACGCATTCTGCTCGCATATGGAGCCCTATTTCTTGGGATACGATGCAGTTGTTGCTACAGTTATTACCGGCTATTCGCGAGATCCGGTATTTTCTGTTTATTCAATGGTTCGTGAATGGGCAATGGCTTTACATTTTAAGAAAATGTATCCGCAACAAATGAAAAAATTTGGTTTTCGCTATCAATCAATCAGAGAAAATCTGAAAGGCGAGGAACGTCTGAAAGCGATGCTTAATTTTCGCGATAAATATAAGCTAACTTTGCAAAATATCGGTATGCTACGAGCAGTTCATTCCAGTATATTTGCATACACTTATCTGTATTTACGTGCCGCATTGAGCGGGGAAACGGAGTTTATTGAAGATTTTATACTTGAAGCGTCATCATCGCAGATATATTTACTTTTGGAAGGTGAAAACGTAAAGAATGTCGATTTTCTAATGGTAAAATGGGCATTAGAAGAACTTAAAGGCGGACGTTATAAAGAATTACTCACTCCTAGCGCGCAAATTGACTGGGATGCCGTATATGATTTTGCATACGAGGCAATTCAAAATGCAGGAGGAATGGATAATCTCCGTTCAATGGGTTTTGATGGTATTGCCGCCAAAACTATTCGCTCTTTTTGGAATAAAAGTGCAAATATGCAGAAAATGCTGAAAATTCTTCGCCGTTTAGCGATGGATAATAACGATCCTATAATTAATAGTTTGATAGAAATGTGTGAGTATCGTTTGGGACGTCCGAACGATAAAAGCAAGAAAAAGATGGAAAGATTTATTGAGCAAACCAGAAAATTAATGGCGGCCAGAGCTTATGAATTAACCCGTCCTCGAACAATGGCACAGGAAATGATTGCTGCATTTCCATCTGTGTTTTTGGTTTATTTTCAATGGCATCACAATTTTAGAAATATTTATCCTAAAGTGCCGGAAAAACAAGTATATTATGACAGACAGAAGCAACAAAGACAACAAGCCGAGTCAAAATTAGTGAATAGAATACAAACCGAAGATATTCAAAAAGCCAGAGTGCGTGAAGCAATGAACGAGCAGCAAAATAAAAACAGGTACGAACAGGAAACGGTATATCGTTATAATTTGCAAGCAGAAAATAAAATAAAAGAGAGTATGCGCGAAGATGAAAATAAAATGCGCTTGATTATTCAAAATAGAGAAAATACTCTAAGAGAAAATGTAGATAGAGAGAAAAAGAATAATCAAAATATTTCTTTGGTCAACATTGCTGATCGTAATCAAAGACAGGGTTCTCTTTAGAATTTATTATAATTTACCAGATAAGTTCTTTCATCGGTTTTTGTCATCCACGGATATATGTTTTTTCCTGTTATGACTTTCCCATATAGCTTATCAAGGTTATCTTCTGGATTAACATAGTATTCAGAGTTAACCATTTCAGGTAAATGTATGTATTTTACCTTTCTTTTTCTCAGGAATTCTTTTAATTGATTTTCATCAGACGTAAACCACATTATGTGATTATCTTGTATTCCTTTGACATTTGTATGATATGGGGATGATACAGTGTTTGCATTTCTTTCCCAGATTAATTCCGGTCCTCTGAATGTGTCGGTCAATATGACTCCGTGTACTTGCGGAATATATAACTTTACAGGATTATAGTCAAAAGCGGTAAGGTAAAAAATAGGCCATACAAGGTATATAAAAGCCAATAATTTATGCTTGTCGTCAGCATCTTTATTATTGAATAATAAAATAAGTCCGAAAGAATATAAGAAAAGCCATACCACTAAATAATATTGGTAAAAGCGAACAACAGCAACACTTAATGGAGCTGTCATGCAATAAAGCAAAAACATTGATAACGAATATGAATTTTTAAACGGAAGCAATGCAAAGATAAATATTCCTATTATGATTGTGGGTAGTAAAAATACATTGATTGCAAGCATTCCTTTCATTTCATTAATATATGGAACAAAGTATTTTAATACAGGTTCGTCGTATATTTGAGCAAATAATTTGTCAGAACCGAAAATACAAAGCATAAATAATACTGATGACACGGCAGAAATTGAAAGTATGGCTGTTTTTTTGATTTTACTTTTGAAATGTCCGAAGTACAATATTGCAAATGAAAGCAATATCAACGATGTTAATAAGACATGTATGACAGATAGTCTTGCATTATCAAGTGTTGCATATCCGCCGTAAGGAGGATTTATAAGCCAAGCTGCAGTTGTAGCATAAAATAAACCCAAACTATAAAAAAGTGGCAAAATAGTATTTTGTTTTCTGAATATACAATCAACGCACAAAATTAATAAAAATATAAATGCGACATAAAGTCCTTCAGGAGCTGAAGAAACCCAAAGTCCGATTCCGGTCAAAATTCCAGCCCAAAACAGTTCCTTAATATTTTGCTTGTTGTAGGAGCGTAATAAAGCTGATAGCGAAAATGTAAATATAAAACACATAAATGAATGGTGATCAGGCCTATAAAAATCAAAAGTATGAGATAATTTACAACAAAAAGTGAAAGAAATTGCAAATATGGCTAAAAATAATTTTGCGTTGTTTTTTGTAGAATTAAGAAATGGTTTTATTCCCCATAGCAATGAAATAATGGTTAAAAACAGAAAAAACGGTGAAAAGAAGAAACCTCCGTAAAATACGGCATCTTTTAAAGAAAAAATAGTCATAAAAGGTAAACTTAATATCAACCATATAACATCATTTATGCGAGTGAAATGTAAAATAAAACCATCAGGATAATTAGAATAGGGGAATATTTTTTCCTGCCATTCAAAATTTTGCAACCAATCAACTATTCGTAAGGCTCTTGTGTAACAATCGGTATCAACATAAAAAAGGCTTCCGTGTATTTGATAGAAAAGAAACGCATACAATGCACAAAAATATGTTATGAAAATAAACGACCACAGAACGTAATGTTTCCAAAAACTTAATAAAAAATCTGAAAATAAATTGGATAAATATGTTTTCATTTAATTTCTTTCAGCAATTTTTTTACCATATCCGCAGAGTTCTTGGGGGCATTTTCCCAAAAAGAAGCATATTGTTCAGCGTGATGCTTAATTCCCGGAGTATCACTGATTTGTCTTACAGATAACAAAGGCTTGTCATATAAATAACAAGTTTGAGCAATGGCAGCACTTTCCATATCTACTGCTAAGGCTTTGGGAAAATTGGCGACAATATTATCAAGAGCAGATTTGTTATCAACAAACAAATCTCCGCAGCAAATTTGTCCGTGCTTCAAATCAGGCAACATAGAAGTTAATTGTTTATTACTGTAAAATAATTCAGGCAAATCTTGAACCTGACCTATTTTATTTGGTTTTCCACACCAAACATCGTGATATACGATTTCATCACCCACTATAAAATCACCAATATTAAGTTTTGGGGTTAAACCGCCTGATATACCGACATTTATAATCATATCAACGTTAAAAATATTTATTAGGTCAGAGGCGCATAAAGCAGCATTAACATTTCCCATTCCAGAAATAACAGCAACAATTTCATTTTCAGCATATTTACCGATTTGAAATTTGCTTTTATGTAATATTTTGGTTTCAAAAAAATCAATAAATCCGGTAAAAAATTCCATTTCTTTATTCAAAGCCACCATTAATCCGATTTTTTTCATTGTTATTCTCCTTGTAATATGACTGTAATGATATTCAAAGATAATATTTTATGCAACAAAAAAGCCTGCTTTATGCAGGCTTTACTAAAATGGGGCGGATGATCGGATTCGAACTGACGACATCTGGTACCACAAACCAGCGCTCTAACCAACTGAGCTACATCCGCCATGAGTAAGATAGTTATTAACCCTAAAAAATAATAAAGTCAACAATAAAAATGCTTGTGGAAAAAAATATTGACAGTTTGAACTGATTTTGCTAATTTTGTGCCAAAATAAAATTATTGTAATTAAAATAATTAATTTATGAATAATCAAAGAAAAATGTTTGAAGAACGATTGAACGCTCTCAAACTCTCCGAAAGTGAAAAAAATTGCTACAGGCGATTGAATTTTGAACTTTTATGTTCTCGAGCAGCCCGTAATTATGAAGAACTTTCCAGATTGGCTCAAAGGATTAAACCAGTGATAAAAATTAATATCACGGAGAAGAAGGTGGTCTTTTGCGGTTTGGGAAGTGAGATCAGAAAGGCGCAGATTGTTGACGCTGCATTAAATGACAACTATCTCTCATCTCTGTTGAAAGCAAAAGTAAAAATAAAACCGATACCTTACGAATTAAAGGAGTTGGTAAAATTTACCTGCTATTTTCCGAGTGAAGATGAAAACGTTGCCAATTTGACAATTGCGGCAGTTTTACAGCAGGCTCCAAATGGTACAGCTCTGTCAAGGGCAGAATATTTTGAAGCTTGTTTTCTCTCTGATAATATGGCGGATAGTTATGACCGGATTTTGCAAAGTCATAAAGCTCATGTTATTTTGTATGCTCCAGTGCTTCCTAAAAACAATTTGCTTGCTAAAGCAGAAAGAGAGTTATCATCATCTGAAGGTGAAGATAAGGCAGAAAGCGAGAAAGAGACGAAAGAAAAACGACCTTGTCGTATAATTCCGTTTCGTCGTCGAATCCAATAAAATAAAATTATGAAAAAGAAAATAATTTGTGTGTTGACCGGCGTGTTATGCCTGCTCACCGGATGGTGGTTTACTATATGTGGTAATCCGTTTTTGATTATGACGCATTGCACAGTAACAGTTCTGCTTTTCTACTTGCTTCCGATTATGCTTTTTAATCTGGGAGAGTATCGTCTGGCTGTTTTTGTAGTAGAGATTATTTTCGGTTTTATGCTGTTCCTATGGCTTTATCTTAATGGCACAGCAGAAATTCATGATTTATCGGATATTGCTTGGACAGAACTATTGATGTTTGATAGTGCCGGTATAATGGGCGTAGGATGTGGAGGCGCCGCAATTTATGCATCATCGACACATAGTCAGCAGTAACTAAAAAACATCGTCGGATAAAACCGTCGATGTTTTTTTGTGTTTTTAAATCATTATTTATATTTTATATTATAGAATATTTGAAAATTTTAAATAAGGATAAGTAAATGAATAAAATATCACAAGCATTTGTATTGGCAGCCGGACGCGGTAAACGTATGCAACATTTGACAGATGACAAGCCTAAACCATTAGTAACCATAGCTGGAAAAAGTTTAATAGACTACAATATTGATCATATTAAGGCGTACGGAATAAAAGATTGTGTGATAAATCTTTGCTATAAAGGCGAAATGATTCGTTCTCATTTACAGGCTCGCAGTGATATGAATTTTATTTTTTCGGAAGAAACAGAAGCGTTGGAAACCGGAGGCGGTATTAAAAATGCTTTGCCTAAAATGCGTAATGAAGCTTTTTTTGTAATTAACAGTGATGCGTTATGGAGTGATGAAAACAAAATGTCATTGCTTGCAGAAATGGCTAAACATTGGGATGAGAATAAATTTGATATGATGCTTATGCTTCAACCTATTGAACAGGCGTATGGAGTTGGAGCTAACGGTGATTATTTTATTAATGCGCAAAGCTATCCGCAAAGACGCATTGAAGCGAATCAGAAAGCTCCTTATTTATATGGTGGCGTTTTAATATGTCATCCGCGTGCTTTCACTGAAGAACCAAACGGCTGTTATTCTTTGATAAGAATTTTTGATAAACTGGAAAAGTCAGGTAGGTTAGGGGCATATATTCATCAGGGAAAATGGTTCCATGTTGGTGATCCCAATGCCAAACAAATCGCAGAGCAATATTTTGCTTAGGCAAATCTGCCGTCAAAACGATAAAATTTGAAAGGCTGTAATTTAGGTTGATTACGCAGTTCGGAAGTAGGGTACATTCCCACCGGTTGTTTAAACATATTTTGCACCAATTGTTCGGTATCAATACCGTATTTATTGTTTATGTAATCTCTTAAATCATATGCTTGCTGTTCATATGACAGTTTTTTGATATGATAAAATGATTTGTTTTTTTCCAAACGATCGTGAATGCTCATAATTTGCTTACCGCGCGAGAATAAATCAGCCAATTGTATAACTCTGTCATAATCATTGTATTGCAAATCTGAAAGATATTCCTTAACCTGCTTAAACAATTTCGGACGATAGGTAGGGTAATCACTTTTTTGAATATCTTTACTTATAAATCCGTGAGTTAAACAAATAGGGGCTAAGTCAGGATATCCATGTTCAGCTAAATAGTTAAAGCCTTCGATACCGTGAGGGACTTTAGTAACCGTTTCATCTTTAATACGACCTATGTCGTGCAATAATCCTAAAGAATATGCAGTATCAGGATTTAATATTCCGTTTGAGTTTTTTGCAATTCCTTCTGCTATTTTAGCAACGTTGAAAATGTGAACAGCGTGCTCAAATATAATTTTGAGATGAGAACCATTACGAATACGCTCTTGTAAATAATAGCAAGCAAGTTTGAGCGCTTCCTGGCGGGAAATTTTATTTTCATAGTCCGTCTGCATAAAGATTCCAATACAAAAGAGATTATTGAATTGCTCCGACTATACATATAATATTTCTGCTTGGCAAGTTGTTTTTATGAAATTTTCCAATAAAGTTTTGTTACGAAATATTTAAACCGATTGACAATCCGGTTAAAAGGTATTAAGCAGTTCATTAGTGCAGGCGTAGCTCATCAGGATAGAGCGACTTCCTCCTAAGAAGTAGGCAGGCGGTTCGAGTCCGCCCGCTTGCACCATTTTAAAAGCCTTGTTTTTATGTAAAAGTATGCAATACAACAGTCTATATTTGCAGCATAAATTTAGATTAAAATTCGTTTATTTGTAGTTTATTCTGTTTGGGCTTGTAATCTATCTAAATATCTTCTTAGAGTTCCTCGGTTGACACCTAAAATGCGAGCAATTTTTGACTTCGACAGATGTTTCTCCAATAATCTTTGGATTTTTTTACTGTTTTTGCTTAGTTTTAATTTCTTTGTTTCAGAATTAAAAGGGCGTCCAAGTTTTTTACCGCTTGCCTTGATGTTGGCTAAACTTGATTTTGTGCGTTCTGATATAAGTTGTCTTTCAATTTCTGCAGCCAGTCCGAAAGCAAAAGCAAGAAC
>JAFUXW010000086.1 GCA_017477035.1 Alphaproteobacteria bacterium
ACGGTTAGAGAGTGGTCAAAGGCTCAAACTTTTTATACATCTACATTTTTATTGGCCGGACACTCTTTAGGCGGTTCGGTTGTCTTACGTTATGCCCAAGAACATTCTCAGTTTGTTAACAGGTTAATTTTAATATCAACAATTTTTGACGGACACGAGTTATATAACAACACGGCCAAGTTTTCGCCGGAATTCTTGCGACAGTTGCAAAATGGCGGTGTAACCCGCTCTCGAAATAATATCGACTGCTTTTTAGATGAAACGTATATCAAAGACTTGCAACAATACAATTTTTATAAGGATATTCAAAAATATACAATGCCGACGCTTGTTATTACCGGCGATAAAGATACTGCTTCTTTACCGAAAAACAATCGGCGGTTTTACGAGGCTTTACAATGTCGAAAAGAACTGCATATTTTTGCAAATTGCTCGCATATATACGATGAAGTAAAGAATCAAGAGGACTTAAAGCGCACAATAAAAGATTTTTTAATTTGTTGATATTATGATAGTTTTTATAACAATATAAAGGAGAATGGTATGATAACTGAAAACAGATGGAAACATATTTCAGGGGTGGCGCGAAAAGCCAAAATGTTGGCGGAGAAACTGAAGCCGGATAACACACAATATGCCGAAGATATGTTTTTGCTTGGGGTTATGCATGATTTAGGCTATGAATTTATGGAAAGCAATGCTTCTCATGCGGCGGTCGGCGGGGAAATTCTCAAACGTTCCGGCTATAAATATTGGCAGGAAGTGGCTCTGCACGGCGATGAAACGGTTGAAAATATGACCGATGAATTGTTTATTTTGGACTGTGCCGATATGATGACGGGGCCGAGCGGCGAGAATTTTACTTTTGAGGAAAGACTGGAAGAAATTGCTTCCAGATTTGGCAAAGATGCCGCTCCGTATAAAAAATGCGTGATTGAAGTGCAAAAGCTAAAGGCTGACGAGAGATACGCAAAAATTAAGTGAAAGCATCCGAATGTCTATGGATCTAATTATCGGAAACATTTTTTCTTTATTTTCTGCAATATGTATTGCCATATCGGTTATTAAAAAAAGCAAAAAAGATTTAATGTACTGGCAAATTGGTGATACATTTTTTGGGATTATAGCTAATATTGCTTTATCCGCATATGCGGCACTGGTAATTAGTGTTATTTGTTTTATACGCAATATTTTATCTTACAAAGATAAGTTGACAATAAATATAACTTATATCTTGCTTATTTTGAGCGTAGTTATCGGATTATATGCCAATAATCGCGGAGTAATAGGTTGGTTACCAATTATTGCTTCCGCTAGTTACACCATTTGTGTTTATGTAACCAAAAATGAACAGCAAATGCGTTGGGCGTTAGTTTTTAACTTAATGCTATGGTTTGTACATAATGCTTACGTGCAGGCATATCCTTCAGCTATTGCAAATATTGTTTTGTGTTTTTGGACTGCGTTAAATATTTTTAAAAATAAGAAATAAGTTTTGAGACACATTCTCAATCAACGTAGTCACTTGATGTTGCGATCAAGAAACTGATAAATTGTAAACATACTAACCCCCATAATTTTTGCAATCTGCGTTTTAGGCACACCTTTGCTAATAAGTTCATTAACCATTTGTTCTCGACCATCCAGTATGTGTTTTTTGTTTTTGCTGCCATATGCACGTCCGAGTTTGCGCCCGCTGGCTTTTATTCTTGCTAACGCTTCTTTGGTACGTTGACTAATGAGATTGCGCTCAATTTCTGCCGCTAAGCCAAAAGCAAATGCCAAAACTTTGCTTTGAATATCTGTACCGAGCCGATAATTATCCTTAATTGTCCATACTTGAACATCTTTACTGAGACAAATATTCAGAATTGTCATAATTTGCAATAAATTACGGCCTAAACGAGATATTTCGGAACATATCAAAATATCACCTTTTCTAAGGCGTTTTAAGAGTTTACCTAACTTTCGCTTTTCAAAACTCTTAGTACCGCTGATAGTTTCCATTTCCCATTTATTTATGCTGATTTTTTCGCGCTCGCAAAAGTTATTTATTTCAAACTCCTGATTTTCTAATGTTTGTTTGTCTGTAGAAACTCTAACATAAGCATATATCATTTATCATTCCTTTCATTAAACAGAAAAAAAATCCCTGCAAGGCAATACCTCACAGGGATAAAATTAAGGTAATTATTTCATTTCTCGCAAACGGCTTCGTAAACCACATTGTTGCGGTCGATTTGCTTTATGGTTTCGGCGGTGTCATTGTCATAGTCGGCGTAAATTGGCTCATAAAGCAGACAATAATTACCGTTTATACTTGTTGTGCAAGCGTTCAATCCGGTCAGGATTACTAAGGCTACGGCGAGCCTCTTGAGCTTTTTTAATTGCATTGTTTTCCTCCTTATTCTTCTGATTTTCTGCCGATTCGCGGGCATTTTTATAACCGAACATATATAAAAAAAGAGCGATAGCTCCGAACACCACCGCTCTAAACTTCTTTATCAGGTTGAGTAGATTTGTCGTATTTATCATTTTTGATTTCCTTTCGATACATTCCGATGTCGCGCACACCGCTGATGCCGAGCATTATGCCGAGCGAGGTCAATAACTGCTCCCAGTCGATAATGTCGGCTTTGAAGTATGGCGCGATGACGCAGTTATGAAAAAAGCCATAACATAAAATCCAGCCGATTAACGGAATCCAGCTCCGGTTATTTAACTTTCGCATAGGTCAATTCCTTGTTGAATTGTTTCGTCTGAATAAGGCTGAATACCATTTTCCATGCGAATAACAGCCTTGATGAATACGGTTAAAATGCCGCGCTCCTCAATATCTATTACCGCGTCCGGAAATACACCGATTTGCTTGGCTACCGTTTGAATATAGGCTATTGTCTGGTTTTCATTCGGTGGCGCATAGCGACTGATTATTTGCCGGACAGTATTTAAGCCGTGAATTTTCTTGTAATTTATCAGCACTTTCGCCAGCGCACGAATACCGGCGACAGGTGTCGTAAAAACACAAAAAGCAGAGTCTAATTCTCTGCTTTTCGGGTGTAAGCCTTGCCAATTCTGTCCGTGGCGAATATTTCCGGGGTTGTTATTTCTTATTCCGCGAGGTAATTTTTGATTCATTGTGAATACTCCATATCATTTCTCTTAATTCATCTATTTTTAGTTCCAAACGACTAATGTGAACTTGTGTCGCGTATTCACGCGCCACTTGAACCTTAAAATCGTTTAATTCTCTGTGCATTTCGCCGTATTTGTGAACGAGCCACACAAACGCCGGAACGCAAACAATTTGTAAAAATTGTAACCAATCCATGATGTTCTCCTTAATTTTGATGAACACGGTCATCTTCAATAACCGCCGTGATTTCCACTTGGTTCGAGCGCGGACGAATGCCGGTAACACGCGCATAAACGCTCCATTTGTCTTGCGTGCCGAAAGCATAATGCGTGCGTTCAACACCGGAAGTGGTTAAAATTTCCGCATTCGGCTGACTTTTCAGCATCACCTCGGTATTTAATTCCGTTGCCGTAACTTCATAAACGCCAGATAAAGAGCCGTTTTTATTGCGTAATGCCAAAACATTTTTCACACCGGACGTAAATTCCACCGGTTCGGACAACGTGAGCTTTAGGCCGTCTTTAGCGATAATCTCGCCACCGCTACCCCAATGAGCCATATCGTGTGTAATCGCAATAAGGTCACCATACGTCGGTATTAAGCCTTCAAGCTCGGTTGTAAAGGTAACGATACGCCGCCGGTATCGGTTAGCAAGTGCCATATACACGGCTTCGCGCTGAGCCTGAGCTTTATTCGTACAGCCGAACAATTCCACCGTGGCGGTTTTATCGGAACTTGAACCGCTGAAC
>JAFUXW010000087.1 GCA_017477035.1 Alphaproteobacteria bacterium
AAGGCTATCTATTCATTTGGAGCCGGTCTAGTAAAGGAAGGAGTTGATTTTTTGAAAAAAGTTCCTTTTAATAGTGAGTTTTGGAAGCAACCTAATAAGTTTGAAAAAATATCAAGTACATTGAATGATAGTTGGAAAGATATTAAAAATAATTATGAGGCTGTAAAATCAGGCTTGCAAAATAATGAATCAGATGGTAGAATGTGGTTGAAAGATTTTGATTATAAAACTAATACTTGAAAAAAATAGTCTGTTTGGAGATTGGATTTATGAAAAATATATTACAAAAAGTGAGAAAAATGTTAGTACTCATTTTGAAATATGTAATTGCTGTATTTGTGGTATTTTTGGTTTTTACCGCACCTATGATCATATATTGGGAAATTGAGGAAAATAAAAATATCAGTGAATGTATTCAGCAAGGTGAAACGTATGATGATTGTTATCATAAATTCAATTGGTAAAATTCATTATTGATACATAAAATGATAAAAAAAGCGGGAGCTTGAGCAATCAAGCTCCTTTTACTTTGATGGAATATATCTCTTGATATGTTTTATTTGATTGTTTACTTTTGAGTTTTTTTGCATATAATCAGCTGTGTTATGGGATGACAGTATGCTGAAGAAATTTACAGATAAAATAAAAAACACTCACTTTATATATGATTACAGCCAAATGATGCCATATATTAGGCCATATTGGGGGCGGGCACTGCTTGCCGTTCTGGTCACTATTCCGGTAGGAGTAATGGATGCGGTTATTGCTTGGGCGTTAAAGCCGTATATGGATGTTATGATGATAGAGCAAAATACCCATACTTATTGGATACCTTTAGTCATTGTTATTTTTAGTATAATACAGGGAATTTTTACTTTTATATCAATGTATTTAAATAGTTGGGTGGGGCGAAAAATATCTAATGACGTTAAAGTAGATTTGTTTGAAAAATTAATGAAGTTGGATGCCGGATATTTTGATGCTAATACTTCCGGTAACATAATTATGCGTTTCAATGATGATGTGGAAACGGCCTGCAACGGGTTGGTTAATAATTTAAAACAATTTTTTACAAGATTTTTTTCCTCCGTTTCTTTGATAGGTGTACTTTTTTATAATTCTTGGCAATTAGCTATTATTGCGGTTGTCGTTTTGATGGGGGCTTTGTTTCCGCTAACCAGAGTGCGTAAAAAAATTAAAGATATAAATTACGAGAGTGTTTTTACCAATGGAGAAGTATTGACGCATTTTAATGAGACTACTGGAGGAAATCGCGTAATTACTTCATACAACTTATATGATTATCAAAATAATAGGTTTAATGATACTTTGCACAGGGTTTTTCGTCTTGGTATGAAGATGGTGCAACGCACCGGAACTTTGTCTCCGTTAATGCATTTTGTAGTGTCTCTCGGAATTGCCTTGGTTATTTGGGTTGGCAGCTATTTGATTTTATCGCACCAAATTACGGCGGGAAATTTCGTATCTTTTGTCGCAGCTCTGATTTTGCTGTATAATCCGATTAAAAGTATCGGCAATAATTTTAATAATGTGCAAATTTCATTAATGGCAATAGAACGCGTATTGGAAATTATGCATTCCGAGCCTACCGTTAAAGATGATGAAAATGCTAAGGATTTAGAAGGAATTAAAGAATGTATTGAATATAAAAACGTTTGTTTTGAATATGAGGAAGGTAAACCGGTTTTACAAAATATAAATCTGAAAATAAAAAAAGGGGAAACAATAGCATTCGTCGGTAATTCAGGAGGCGGTAAAAGCACATTGGTCAATTTACTTCTACGTTTTTATGATGTTAAAGATGGTCAAATTTGTATTGATGGCAAAGATATACGAGAGATGACATTGCGTTCACTTCGAGATAATATATCAATAGTGTTTCAAGATAATTTTTTGTTTTCCGGTACAATTCGTGATAATATAATTTTGGGCAAAGAAGACGCTAGTGAAGAAGAAATAAATTATGCGGTTGAAGCATCGTTTGTCAGTGACTTTATAAAAGATTTGCCTGATGGCTTGGATACTGATGTCGGTGAACGCGGAAGTCTGCTCTCCGGGGGGCAGAGACAGCGTATTGCAATCGCAAGGGCGTTTATAAAAAATGCTCCGATTGTGGTTTTAGATGAAGCTACTTCGGCTCTTGATAACAAGTCGGAACATATTGTGCAACAAGCAATAGAAAATCTAATGAAAGATCGCACGGTATTTGTCATTGCACATCGTTTATCAACGGTTAGGCACGCTGATAAAATAGTGGTAGTAAATTATGGAAAGATAGTAGAAATCGGAACACACGATGAACTGGTAGGTAATCCGGATAGCATCTACGGTTCATTATATAAAGCACAATTGAAATAAATACATATTACAGAAATTCAGTAAGTTGTTTTTTTACTTCTTTCAACAGTTTGGGAGTTGAGTGTCCGGATTCCGGCAGAATAGTTAATTTTGACTTGGGGAGTGCTTTGTGTAAATCCCACGCTTGTTTTACCGGACAGCAAAAATCCATACGATTATGCAAAATCAAAGTTGGAATATGCTTTATTTTCGGTGCATTTTTTAAAATTTGATTGGCTTCGATAAAGAATCCGTTGCGATCGTAGTGAAAATATATTCTGCTAGCTCTTAAAAAATCTTCACCAAGCTCGGTAAGAGCAGTAAATTGAGGATTAAGCTGTCCAAGTTTATATTCGTAACTACCTAGGTAAGAAAGGGCGGTAAGGTTGTCTTTAATACGCGGAGAAAATAGTAAATGGTGGTATCCGGCATACACTTCTCGATGTTTTGTATGTTTGCGCA
>JAFUXW010000088.1 GCA_017477035.1 Alphaproteobacteria bacterium
AAATCCGATTTTTGTAAATCAGGATAGAAAGATTTATCACCTTCATCATTAGGGGTATTAATCCATTTTACAAAGTTATCGACGGCTTTTTGAGGGCGATAAGAATCCCATATTAACAGTCTATATCCTTTAACTCTTAAATATTCGGCGGACTTAGTTAATGCCGATAAGGCTTCTTTGGTTAAGTAAGCACGAGGAGCTTTGTAACCATCAATTTTGTTTCCGGTAAAGTTATTGTGTGAGTAATAACGAATATCATATGCAACGTCATCAATTGCTGAACTAATTTCGGCAAAATCAGTTTTATCGGTTGAAATTGTATCTGCGTATGCCGGCATTGCCATGATTGAAAGTATAGCTAAAATTAATACGGAATTTTTCATAACATCTCCATTTAAAAAAAATGCCTATGGACTAAAATATAGAAGCATTATTTTTTAGTGTCAAACGTTAAATTTAAGAAAATATTAGGATAGAATCATGTATGTATAAAGCAAATAGATAAAAAAAGAGGAAAAATGCGGTATTTTTTTCAAAATAATAATTCACAGGATTTAATTGTTTTTTTTTCAGGTTGGGGATGCGACGAAAATCAATTTACCAATCTGCACGATAATAAAAACGTTTTAATTTTATATGACTATCAGAATTTAGTTCTTGATTTTGATTTTTCTAGGTATGCAAATATTTATGTTATTGCCTATTCGGCTGGCGTCTTTGTTGCTTCAATAACGGTAGATGCGATTCCTAATCTTCGGCAAAAAACTGCAATATGCGGTAATCCGTATCTGTTTGATGAAATTTTGGGTCTTTCAGCTCAAATAATCAGTGTCTTTAAGAATATTACATTGGATAATTATCTGGATTTTCGCAAAAAATATATGGTATACAGCGAAAATGAGTATGAGCGATATAATCAGTTGCAGTCCTTACGCACGTTAGAAAGTTGTAATGATGAATTAGAAGCTTTACAAAAAATGTATGAACAGAAAAAAACACAAATTAATCCGCAGTTTGATAAAGCCATTGTGGCAGAAAATGATTTGATATTTAATATACAGGCACAAGTTGATTTTTATAAAGACAAACTGAGTATCATCAAAAATGCCAGACATCATATTTTCTTTCATTTCGAAAGTTTTGAAGATATACTCAATATAAAGTGATTTTATAATAAGGAGAATAAAATGAAAAAAGTTTTGATTGTATCAAGCAGTTTACGCGGGGGAAGTAATTCTGATATTTTAGCGCGTGAAGTGCAAAAGGGAGCTCTTGATGCCGGAAATGATGTGGAATATATTAGTTTAAAGGGCAAAAACATTAAATTTTGTATTGGTTGTTTGTCGTGTCAAAAAACATACAAATGTGTGCAAACAGATGATATGGCAGATTTAATAGATAAAGTTCAAAATGCCGATGTTTTGGTTTTTGCAACTCCTATTTACTACTATGAAATGAGTGGACAGCTTAAAACATTTTTAGATCGTTGTAATCCGTTGTTTCCGCAAAAAAATAAATTTAAAGATGTATATTTGATAACTTCTTCGTATGATGATGCCGTAAATGCATCAGACAGGGCAATAAGCGGTATAAAGGGGTGGATTGAATGCTTTGAACAATCTCACTTTGCAGGAGCAGTGGTCGGAGGTGGGTTGAATAATCCGAAAGACGCCAAAAAACAAGACGATTTATTGCAAAAAGCATACGAACTCGGCAAAAATGTTTAAGGTATAAAAATAACATGAGGCTGGCTATAGATGCAGATGAAAATTTTAAATCAGCAATTAGTGATGGTATTTGAAATTAATATTTTTAGGTAAAGAAGATGTAAGTGTATATGCATTGAACTGTTATTCAAATACTTGATTTTATAAAATTGGTATGCTAACTTTTTATCGTGTGAGTATAAATTATGAGGGATTTTAATATGACCAAAGTGATGATTATAAACGGAAGTCCGCGCAAAAATTTTAATACGGCGCAAATGCTTAAAGAAGCGGCGAGAGGGGCTGCAGACAACGGAGCAACAGTGGAATTTGTAAATCTCTATGATTTGAACTATAAAGGTTGTATCAGTTGTTTAATATGTAAGCGCAAGGGTAATAATACCAATGGATTGTGCTTTTATAAAGATGATTTGCGTCCTGTTTTGGAAAAGTGTATAAATGCTGATGCCGTGATTATAGGTTCTCCGGTGTATCATAGTTATCCGAGCGGTATGTGCTGTGCTTTTTTGGAACGATTTATGTTTCCGGCACATACTTATATGATTGATAGAGAAAACGGCGGTTTAAAACGAGTTTTGAAACATACTTTACCTACAGCTATGATTTTTACAATGAATGCGACGCAGGAACAATTTAAGCAACATCACTATGATGTGGTTCTCGGTGATAATGAGGAAAGTTTGCGTGCAGTGTTCGGATATAGTGAAACTCTTTATTCGTTTGATACATTTCAATACACCGATTATTCAAAATATGATTGTGACTTGTTTGACGCTGAACATAAGGCAAAAGTGCGGGATGAACAGTTTCCGATAGATTTGCAGAAAGCTTATGAATTAGGCAAAAGGTTGTCTAAAATGAAAAAATGATATACTGCTAAATGTATTAGTGTAACAAAATTGCCGAAGAAATATACTACATTAAGGCTAAATGACATACTAAAGGAAATAGTTTAGTTGTCGCTGAATATGATGGTTTATTCTATATGTTTGAGGGGGATATAACATATACAGACGAAGTTCTGTATGAAAACAAACTTTCAGTGGTATATGAAGATTTGACGGCAGCGCGTGTTACTTTGAACAGGGTGAGAGAGTTTGTGAGTAAACATCCGACTGTTTATATGGGAACTCATACTCCGTTAGGATATGAAAATCTGGAGGCCAAAAGGATTGTTGATTTAAATAATCCTCCAAAAACACTGCCGGTTGGTGATATTACATTTAAAACAAAGAGTGGAAAATATGTATGCTCAATTTGCGGTTATGTTTATGATCCTGGTGTAGGCGATGAAACGCAGAATATACCGGCCGGAACGGCATTTGAAGATTTGCCTGATACTTGGAAGTGTCCTCGTTGCAAACAGCATAAAACTAAATTTAATGCAGCATAAAAACGTTATTTGACAATAAAATTTATATAATGCAGGCAAAAGACTGCAAAGATAAAATACTTACAAATCCGGTTTGCAATTTTGTGGAAATCGATAGAGTGAAATTTATACAAATTGCTAAGTGAACTTTCTGATGACAAATAGTATGAAGTATATTGAAAAATAATTGTTGAAAAATGAAAAAAGTCATTGACTGTTAGTCATTGAAAATATAAAAATATACCTGTTAAAGTAAGGTGAAATGATGACTAAAAGACAAGAAAATGCGCTGAAGACTAAGCAAAAACTATTAGATGCCGCAACAGATTTTATCACAAAAGGTAATTTTGATACATTGAAGGTTGAAGATATTACCAAAGCTTGCGGATGTGCAAAAGGAACATTCTACGTTTATTTCAAGAATAAAGATGAAATCAGTAATGAAATATGCAGAAATTTATTTAATCGCATAGCTATCCGTATGGAACAAATGAAAAATCAAAACTTTACTCAGCGTATGGAGCATTATTTTATCAGCTTTATGCAAGAAGTTGAACGCTATGGTATTAATATTTGTCGAGAGTGGATAAAAAGTGTTATTGATCCCAAAAGCGCAGATGAAGATTGGGATAATTCAAAGTGGCAGTTTGATGTGGAAATGTTAGGTGGGATATTAAGTAAAGCAGTAAAAAACGGGGAATTGAAAAAAGATACCCCGGTTGTTTTACTTACTCACATAATTATATGTGAATTATATGGTATGATGACTTGTTGGTGTATGTCTGACGGTGTTTTTGAACCGACAGAACATACATCTGAGTTTTTTAAAGAACAAATTAAGCCTGTTCTTAATAATTATTTGATATAAGGAGATAAATATGCAATATGTAAAGTTAGGCAACACCGGCATTGATGTATCAAGAATATGCCTGGGCTGCATGAGTTTTGGTAAGCCAGGTAAGGAAAATGGTGTTTTTCCATGGGCAAAAGATTATGATGATGCAAAACCTATTTTCAAAAAAGCCGTTGATTTGGGTATCAATTATTTTGATACGGCAAATGTTTATCAAATGGGAACATCGGAAGAAATTACCGGTCGCTTGATTAAAAATTTCGGTTTAAATCGTGATGAGATTGTGGTGGCAACCAAAGTACACTTTGATATGCGCCCCGGTCGTCCTAACGGCGGCGGTTCTAGTCGTAAAAATATTTTGGCTGAAATAGACCACAGCTTAAAGCGTTTGGGGCTTGATTATGTTGATTTGTATCAAATTCATCGTCTTGACCATAATACGCCGATGGAAGAAATTATGGAAGCTTTACATGATGTGGTAAAAGCAGGTAAAGCACGTTATATAGGTGCTTCTACAATGTTTGCATGGGAATTTGAACGCTTGAATAATATCGCGGAAACTCATGGTTGGACGAAGTTTGTTTCTATGCAAAATCAATACAATTTGATTTATCGTGAAGAAGAGCGCGAAATGATGCCTCTGTGTCAAGACCGCAAGATTGCTGTCGTGCCTTGGTCGCCACTTGCTGGTGGTCGTTGCACACGTCCTTGGGGAACTCAAACAGAACGTTCCCGAATTGATGACGTTTCACCGATGGTTTGGACAACGCCAGAGCAAGATAAAAAAGTTGTTGATGCTTTGGAAGAAGTGTCTAAAAAGAACGGCAACTCTATGGCGCAAAACGCCTTGGCGTGGGTGCTTTCTAAACCTTATGTAACTTCACCGATTGTCGGTTCAACCTCTCCGAAACATTTGGAAGAAGCTGTTAAAGCTCTAAACATTAAATTATCAGATGAGGAAATTAAAGCTTTGGAAGCACCATATGTTCCGCATATAAAAACAGGAGCGTTTTAAATGAAAAGAATATTATCGGTAATTTTGTTAATAACAACATTTTTTATGGGAAATAATGCAATAGCGGAGGTAAATGATATGAACGGGAAAAAAGTACTGGTGGTTTATTTTTCAAGAACCGGTGAGCAATATGGTGTTGGCAATATTACAGAGGGAAATACGGCAATTATTGCCAAGATGATTGCCAAAAAAACAGACGGTGATGCTTTTGAGGTAAAACTCAAAAATGATAATTATCCAAGCGGGTATACGCCATTGACGGAAGTAGCAAAAGAAGAAAAAAACAATAATGCTCGTCCTGAAATATTAGATGATATTAATAACTTTTCCGAATATGATGTGATTTTTGTAGGAGGTCCTGTGTGGTGGAGTGATTTGCCGATGGCGATGTATACATTTATTGATAGACACGATTGGAGCGGTAAAATTGTTGTACCGTTTGTTACTCACGAGGGCAGCGGTTTAACCATGGTGCCTGATAATCTTAAAAAGGCAACCCAAGCTGAAATGCTAGATGGATTGGCTGTGTATGGGCATATTGCTCAAAATGAACATGATAAAGCAGAAAAAATAGTTGCAAACTGGCTTAATAAATTGGGGTTTTAAGGAGAAAATTATGTCACAAACATACTTAAAATTAAATAACGGACTTAAAATGCCCCAATTCGGTTTAGGAGTATTTTTAATTCCGGATGGTAAGGAAACAATAGAAGCATGCTTGAATGCGTTTAAGCTCGGTTATCGACATATAGATACGGCGCATGCATACCAGAATGAACGCGGTGTTGGGGAGGCTTTGAAACAGAGTGGTCTGAAACGCGAAGAAGTTTGGATTACTACCAAGCTTTGGCCAACCGAATACGGAGAGGGAAAAACTGCAGTCGGAATTGATAAAATGTTGAAACGTTTGCAAACTGACTACATAGATTTATTGCTTTTGCACCAGCAAGTTGGCGATTATATAGGTGCTTGGAAAGATATGGAAAAAGCTGTCGCAGTCGGTAAAGTTAAATCTATAGGTATCAGCAATTTTAATGAAAATTTGGAGGATTTACTTGCGAACGCAACGATTAAACCGGCGGCAATTCAAGTTGAATGCCATCCGTATTTTCCACAGCACGAACTTAAAAAGCGTATGGAAAAATTCGGAACAATACTTGAGAGTTGGTATCCGCTTGGACACGGTGACGCTAATTTGTTAAACGAACCTATTTTGAAAGAATTATCGCAAAAATATGGTAAAACAACCGCTCAGATTATTTTACGTTGGCATATTGAAGAGGGAAATTCGGTATTTCCGAAAACAACAAATCCGATGCATTTGCGAGAAAATTTTGATATCTTTGATTTTTCGTTGAGTGAAGAAGATATGCTGCAAATTGCCAAACTCAATAAAGGAAAGCGTTATTATACCGCAACATTGGCAGAACAAGAACATTTTAAGCAATGGAAACCTGCAGATTAAGGAGAATATAAGATGAAAGTACTACTTATCAATGGTAGTCCGCATAAAAACGGCTGTACAAATCGAGCTTTGGAAGAAATTGCCGAAACTTTGAAAAATGAAGGTATCGAAGCAGAAATTTATCATATCGGAATCAAGCCCATATCAGGTTGCATTGCTTGCATGAAGTGTTTAGAAAACGGCAAATGTGTATTCAATGACGTGGTGAATGAAATTGGTGCCAGACTTAATGAATTTGACGGTATAATATTAGGATCACCGGTTTATTATGCAGGCCCAAGCGGACAAATGTGTTCTTTTTGCGATAGATTGTTTTTTTCCAATGCATCAAAAATGTCAGGTAAGTTAGCTGCAGCTGTGGTATCTTGTCGTAGAGGCGGGGCTACAGCTTCATTTGATCGTCTGAATAAATATTTCACTATTTGTAATATGCAGGTAGTTGGTTCTCAATATTGGAATATGGTTCATGGTTTTACTCCGGATGACGTTCAAAAGGATAAAGAAGGTTTACAAACTATGCGTACTTTGGGAAAAAATATGGCATGGTTATTGAAATGTATTGAAATAGGAAAACAAAACGGTATCAATAAACCGGAATATGAGCATACAGTATTTACAAGTTTTCCGGATGGAAAGTAGAAATTAAGGAAAAGATGATAAAATGAAAAAAGTGCTTTTATTAAAAACAATAGCTGGAATTATAACAATGGTATTTATAATCGGAGGAAATGCAATGGCAGCTGATTTAACAGAAGAACAACAATCTATAGCAGAAGTTTCGGCTTATGCAGCAAGCGGTAATCAGGTCGGGTTAAAAGATGCACTGATTAGAGGTTTGAAAAAAGGTGTAACAATAAATACCTATAAAGAAGTTTTAATTCAATTGTATGCATACTGCGGTTTTCCTCGTGCCTTGAATTCACTCGGTACTCTGATGCAGGTGGTTACAGAACGTGGAAATATTGATAAAACAGGTAAAGAACCTTCTCCTAAACCAGAGGGTAATGCCTTGGTTTTCGGAGCTGAAAATCAGACTAAGTTGGTCGGCTCTGAAGTTAAAGGGAAAATATTTGAATTTGCTCCGGCTATAGATGAATATTTGAAGGCTCATTTATTTGGTGATATATTTTCGCGTGATAATATTGATTGGAAAACCCGTGAAATTGCAACAATTGCTATGCTTGCAGTCCGTGATGGGGTGGAAAATCAGTTAGAGGCTCACATTAATATCGGTAAACATAACGGACTTACTGATAAAGAAGTGTCGGAAATCTTAAATATAGCTTCTCGAACCAAAGC
>JAFUXW010000089.1 GCA_017477035.1 Alphaproteobacteria bacterium
AATTTTTTTTTATATCTTTCAATATACTTTCATACTCTGTTCGAACTTCTCCGGCAAACCCCTGAGCCATACTTTCTACTCGCAACGGAAAATACACATCATCGCTGTCAATTTCAAAAACATCACCGGACACATATCCCGATTTATTGATTTTGACAACAGCTTTAAATTCTCCGTTCATAAAAGTTTTGCAATACACCCACTCACTTCCGGATTTTTTAAAACCATAAGTTAATAGCTTATGCCAATCAACTTTAGCACGTTCAAATATATTTTGTTCCAGTGTCATCTTTAATATTGCCTGAGTTTTCTCCCCTGTTTTTTTCTTAGTTCAGAGCAATTCAGTTATTTTATTTTCAACATCATCCATAGAAATTGTCGGCTCAAAACGTGCCACTACTTCGCCGGAACGGCTTATCAAAAACTTAGTGAAGTTCCATTTAATATCAGGATTTTCTTTCCAATTCGGATCTGCTTTGGTAAGCATTTCATCCAAAATGGAGGCTAGCTTATGATTACCAAATCCGGCAAATCCTTTCTGTGATTTTAAATAAGTATACAACGGAAGTTCATTTGCACCGTTTACATCGGATTTTTTCATTTGCTCAAATTTTGTATTGTAATGCAATTGGCAAAACTCTTTTACCTCTGCATCACTTCCCGGAGTTTGATGTCCGAATTGATTACAAGGAATATCTATTATTTCTAATCCTCTATCGTGATATTTTTCATAAATATTTTCAATAGCTTCATATTGTGGAGTAAATCCGCAACCAGTTGCTGTATTAACTATTAGCAATACTTTTCCTTTAAAATCTGCTAATTTCAATTCTTCTCCGTTTGTTTTGGGAAGCGTATAATCATAAATCATTTTCTATCTCCATATATCTTAACTTAATCAATATAATTACATTTTTTAACATCGGCAACTATTTGCTCAGTAGTCATACCCAATTTAAAAAGTAATTCTTGTGGATTATAGCGGTCATAAAATTCTTTATTTAAACCATATGTTTTAACTTTCATATTCGTATCTCCGTAAAAATCTGCAACTTTTTGACCAAAACCACCTTCTTTGATACCGTCTTCAAGCGTGATGACAAGCTTATGGTTATCCGCTAAACTTTTGAGCATTTTTTCATCTAAACCGGAGGCAAATCGCGGATTTATTAAAGTCGGCTTAAATCCTAATTCTGCTTCAATTTGTTTAGATAATTCTTCTCCTCGTTGATAGAAATCACCAAGCGCTAAAATAGCTATTTTTTCACCTTGCTGTTCAATTTTAAATGTATTTACAGCATCGTAGTTTTTATCGGCTTTTCTAGAAGTTACGGAATTACCAGGCATTATAATCATTACAGGATGTTCTTTTTGCTCAATTGACCAATCAATCATATTCAAATATTCCTGTTTTGAACTCGGAGCCAATATTATTAAATTAGGAATATTAGCAAAGGCGGCAATTGTAAAGATCCCCAAGTGCGTAACATCAGTTAGTCCGTCGAAAGATGTAAAATTAAGTAAAATAGTCACCGGAGTACCATTAATACATACATCTTGCGAAATTTGATCATATGTGCGCTGAATAAAGGTTGAATTTGTAACCAACAAAGGCTTACCTCCGGCTTTGGCAATACCAGAGGCAAAGGCTACTGCATGTTCTTCGGCAATTCCAACGTCTACGTACTGATTTCCAAGCTGTTCGCGTAAATCAGGTGTTAAACCTGCTGTCATTGGCATTGCAGGCGTAATAACCACAAAGTCCTTATCTGATTTTGCTTTATTCATAATATAATCACGCGCCAATGAAGTATAGCTTTCTGCCGGAAAAGAAATATTAGGCTTGCCCGTTTTTTTATCAAATGGCAAACACCAGTGCCAAGCTTCACGATTTTCTTCTGCCAATTTATAGCCTTTACCTTTTTGTGTATTAACATGTAATACAATCGGGTGGTCTATATCTTTAATTTTTTGCAATACTTTTATCATTGCTTTAATATCATTGCCGTTTTCTTCATAAATATAATCCAGTCCCAAAGACTTAAAAAAGTTATTCGGAGCTTTTCCATTGGTGGCGCGTAATATATCAAGGTGTTTACAAATACCTCCGTGACACTCGGCTATCGCTTGCTGGTTATCGTTAACAATTATGATGAAATTTGAATGAATTTCCGAACCGGTAAAATCTAAGGCTTCAAGTGCTTCACCTCCGGTAAGAGAGCCATCTCCTATCAAAGC
>JAFUXW010000090.1 GCA_017477035.1 Alphaproteobacteria bacterium
GAAGTAATCCAAGCCTGTAGCCGTAAATCAGATATTTTCTGCAGTAGTGCATCACGTTTTTTATCATCTAAATGTGTAGTTACTTCATCTAAAAGCAAAATCGGAGCAAATCCCTTATGGAGTATTTGACATTTGGTTTGGGCCAAGATAATGCTGATTAACAAAGCTTTTTGTTCTCCTGTTGAGCATAATTCAGCAGGCATATTTTTATTTTTCAGAAAAACCTTGAAATCGGTGCGATTTATACCGTCTACCGAGTCGTTATAGATAACATTATTGCGCTGCTTTATTAAATTTTCTGCATAAAAGTCTTCTACTTTTATCGCTGGCTCCGTATCAAGCATTTTTTCAATTAGGCCGTCTAGTGATATACGAACTTCCGGAAAAACATCATCAGGGTCGCTTTCTATAAAAGTATTAAGACGGGCAATTTGTTCACGTCTGGCTGCAGCAATGGCGACTCCAAGTGAAGCCATATCGCTTTCAATAGATTGCAACCATCGCACATCGCGATTACCGTTTTTTAGCAGTTGAAACCATTGACGATATAAATGTTCAAAGTTTGCCGTTCTTTTGGCGTGTTCCAAATCAAAGGCGTATACTAATCTGTCTAAAAAGCTGCGACGAGGTTGCGAACCACCTGAGAATAAACGATCCATTTGCGGAGTTATCCAAATGGCTGATATATATTTTCCAAGCTCACTTTGTTGAGTTATTTTTTGTTGGTTTATTTTTACGATTCGCCTGTCAAATTTATGAATATCGGCATCTTCTCCGCTTTCTCGTAAAACTTTTTGCACAGCGGTTCCTATGCTTATTTCTTCATCGTTTTTTAAAATATTGGCAGCCACACTCCAGGCATTTGGAGTATTAAAATCATCAATTTCACAATCCTGACGAATCCGTTTTATGTCAGATAATTTTGCACTGCGCAAACCGCGTCCGGGAGTTAAAAACGAAACCGCTTCCAATATATTTGTTTTTCCGCTGCCATTTTCTCCGGTAATGACAATAGGTGCAATATCTGCATTCAGGCGTAGACTTTTATAATTTCTGTAATCAGTTAAAGTCAGGCGTCGAACACCTGACTTTAAGTTTGTTATTTCTTGCAATTTTTCGTGTAGCAGATTCACGTTATACTCTCATCGGCATCAAAACATAAATGGCACCGGCATCAGAGGTATCGTGAATAAGCGATGGGGATGAACTGTCACTAAAACTGAAACGCACCGTATCTCCTTTTATTTCTGCCAAAATATCCAATAAATATCTGAAATTATATCCGATTTCCAATGATTCATTGTCATAACTTGCCTCAATTTCTTCAATAGCGCTTCCCAAATCAGGACTTGATGTGGTGACAATAACGTGATTTTTATTGGCAATCATTTTAATGGCACGAGTCTTTTCGGCAACAACTGAAACACGGTCAACGGCTGTAGCCAACGTTTTTACACTCATTTCAAGTATTTTATTATTAGCTGTCGGAATAACTCTTTCATAGTCAGGATATGTACCGTCTATTAATTTTGAGGCCAAAGCAATATCATCTAAAGTAAAGCGAACTTTGCTGTCAGATAGCGCTATTTGTATTGATTCTGCCGAAGTGTCATCCAACAATTTTCTGATTTCTCCGACAGTTTTACGTGGTAAAATAACGCCTTGCATATTCTCTGCTCCTGTAGGTAACGGACTTTCTACACAAGCAAGCCTATGACCATCTGTGGCAACAATACGCAAAACTTTGGTTTCACCTTCATCTTTCGGGTGGATATACAAACCATTCAGATAATATCTGGTTTCTTCTGTTGAAGCGGCAAATTGCGTGCGATCAATAATATCTTTCAATTCGTCACGTTTGATTTCAAAATTTGTCGGCAAGCTATCTGCTGAAATTGCCGGAAAATCTTCAACGCCGATGGTTGGTAAAGAAAATTTCGAGCGACCGGAAACAATTGATAACTGTTCCTTTTCATCAGGATAAACCAACTCTATTTCAGCTCCGTCAGATAGTTTGCGAACAATGTCATACATCATATGAGCCGGAGCCGTAATAGCACCATTTTCCAGAATTTTAGCATCTACAACCTCGGTAATTTCAGTATCCATATCAGTTGCTTTAAAGCTGATGCCGTTATTATCAGCCTCTATACGAACATTAGACAACACAGGAACAGTGTTTCGTCTTTCAACTATATTCTGAACGTGTCCCAATGTTTTAAGTAATACGGCTTTTTCTATTGCAAATTTCATATTTTTTCTACCAATCTGTTTATTTCAACTACTGCTAAAATAGCAAAATTAAGTTATAATAAGAAGTCAAAAGAGCGAATATTCAACAGCTTTTTTAACATTCCAAAGCGTGACGTAAATCATCAATATTTTCTGCCATTGTAGAATCTTCAACAATCAATTCTTCTACTTTTCTGACAGCGTGCATTACTGTTGTATGGTCGCGGTCAAATTTACGGCCGATTTCCGGTAATGAACGAGAAGTCAACTGCTTTGCTAAATACATCGCAATCTGACGAGGTCTGGCCACATTGCGGGCGCGACGTGAAGATTGCATTTCTTTCACCGAAATATTGAAGTATTCGGCAACTTTCTTCTGAATTTCATCAATGGTTGTTTTACGATCTATTGAGCGCAACATATCTTTCAATATATCTTGTGTCATATCTAAAGTGATTTCGTTACCTGATGATAATAACAGCGAATGAGCAGCGATTCTTTTTAATGAACCTTCCAATTCTCGTATGCTTGATGATATTTTTTGAGCTAAAAACTCAGCCACATTATCCGGCAAAATAATGCCCATTTGTTCGGCCTTTTTGTGTAATATACCGAGTCTCAATTCAAAATCAGTCGGCATAATATCTGCAACCAGACCGCTGTTCAAACGTGATTTTAAGCGACTTTCAATACCATCTAAATCGGTAGGGGATTTATCTGCTGACAAGATAATTTGTTTGCCGCTTTCAATAAGCGAAGTAAAAGTATAGAAAAATTCATCTTGTGTTTTAGTTTTATTCGCCAAAAATTGAACATCATCAATCATCAATACATCTACCGAACGGAATTGTTCCTTAAAAGCATCCGTATCTTTATAACGTAAGGCATTTACAAATTTATAAAGGAATTGTTCAGCTGAAATATAAACTACCGTGCGTTTTGGGTCGTTGCTCTTAATATATTGAGCAATAGCGTGCATCAGGTGAGTTTTACCTAAGCCGACTCCGGAATATAAGAACAAAGGGTTGAAAGAAACGTTTTTGGATTCGGCAACTTTTCGCGCGGCTGCATAAGCAAATTCATTAGTTTTTCCAACTACAAAGTTTTCAAATGTAAACGCCGGATTGAGTTTAGATGAATAAGAATCGCTCTCGGTATAACTGTTTGCGACATTGTTTAACCCGTAAACACCTTGCGGAGTCGGAGATATTTTAATTTTCTTAATTAATGAAGTATCACCATGCAAATTATTAGATGACGAGCCGGCAGACAAATTCTGCACCACAAACTGAACCTCTTTTATTTCCGGATTTTTTCTCTCCCAAATACGATGAATACGTTCCGAATAATGAGCGATAACCCAGTTTTTCATAAATGCGGTAGGAGCGCAGATACTCATAACTCCGTTATCAAAAGAACTGACACTTAACGGTTTTAACCAGCTGTCAAAAGCTGTTTCACCAAATTCCATTTTTAACTGACTGCATATTTCATCCCATTGGTTATTAATAGATATCTCATCATTATTATATATTGCTTCTTCGGCCATTTTCCTCGTCCATCAAAAATTAATTAACCTCAAAAACAGGCGTAGCAAGCGATATTGATTTTTATTGATTATTATCTCTTGCCTCGAGGTATGCTTTTTTACAGCATTACCCTCCTGTTTCACTAAAATAGTCAATTATACCAAGCATTGCGATCTGTTTGTTATCCGGCGGCATTCTTTTTACTTATTATATTGCAGCCTTTTCGTAATCAGTCTATGTTCGCAATCGGTTTATTTTGACTTTCTCATAGTGAGAATGTAAATAAATTGTTAACAGTTAAAAAAATAAAATTCAAGAGAACTTTTTAAGAACATTGTAATTAAATTTCTTGACAACGTTTTTTCATAGAGTCGTGGTATAAGTATATGATTATAAACAAAAAAATGCGAATCGATATCATGTGATACCAGTTCGCATTTTTTTATATATTAAATAAATTAAAGAGCTTTAATTTTTTGTGCTAAACGAGAAATAGTGCGAGAAGCAGTGTTCTTTTTGAACACACCTTTTTGAGAAGCTCTCATCATTTCGCTTTCGGCTTTTTTGAAAGCAATGGTCGCGCCTTCTTTATCATTAGCATTAATCAATGCTAAAACAGCCTTAACGAAAGTTCTTACACGACTTCTGCGAGCGCCGTTAATTTGAGCACGCTTAAGGTTGTGAACTATTCTTGTTTTTGCCGATTTATGATTGGCCATATTTTTCTTCCTATAAAATTGTTAATACAAAATTTACTCTGGTAAACGTTATAACCACGACATAAAGCTAAAGTCAACTAATTTTTTATATTTTTTTTATTTTTAAGGCTTTGTTTTTACGGTTATGCGCACAATCAGCGGAGAAACCGATTCGCGAACGACCTCCAAATTTTCTCCTTCACGGTAAAAAACCAAATCGTGTCCTCGGTTACCTTGGTATATCCATCCTAACTGCGGCAATGATTCTTTATAAAATTCCGCAACTTTATTGAATTTCATTTTCGGAGAAGATAAGTAAGCTTCCAATAGTCTGGTTTCTTCATTACCGAAAGATATATCATCTTGTGTAATTTGTCTTAATCCGTCCGGCAACGGGACATCGTCCATGCCCTCAACAAACTGTGCTGAATTTGCGTTTGTCGAAAATAATAAAAAGATTAAAAAGGAAAAAAAATGTAAAAATCTCATTAAAAACTCCTATTTTTGTAAGACAGGGCAGTAAAAAGTAGATCGTCCTCCTTGGATATCTTTTCGGATACCGCCGCTTTTTTGAATATTACATTTGCAATCGGGACAACACTGTCCGGTTTTATTGTATACACAATGTTTTTGTTGAAAATAACCTATATCTCCGTCAGGCCTTTTATAGTCGTGGATGGTAGAACCTCCCGCTTTAATGGAATCGCTTAATATTTCACGAGTATAGGCAATTATTTTTTTTGCCTCATCCATGGTGAGCGATTCGCTTAATCTCTGCGGAAGAATCCGCGATTTGTAAAGGATTTCGGAAGCATAGATATTACCGATACCGCAAATTATTTCTTGATCCAGAAGGGCAATTTTGATTGCAGTCTTGCGGTTTTTTAATTTGGCGAGCAGGTATTCTGCCGTTAAGTTTTCATCCCACGGATCTAATCCGATTCTGCTGAAACAATGATGATTTTTCAATTTATCCGATTCGCACAATGTGACTAGTCCGAATCGGCGAGTATCATTATAAATCAAGACTCCTTTATCGGTACAAATTATAATATGATCGTGCTTTTCCGGTGTTTCGGGCATTAAAGATTCGGTTTTGATTTTACCGCTCATTCCAAAATGCCAGATAATACTTAGACCATTGTCAAGCTCTGTAATCATATATTTCGCGATTCGTTTAAAGCCGGTAATCCGAGTGTTGCAAATCTTATCGGCAAAGTCTGTCGGTACAGGCTCACGCAAGCGAGACTGACGTACTTGAACCGACAATATACGTGCACCATTTACAAATTTTTCAACGGCGTTTTTAATTGTTTCAACCTCTGGCAACTCCGGCATATTATAAATCTCCTTAACTGTATAATATATTTTCAAAATAAGATTGCAAACTTCTTGCCATTATTTATAAA
>JAFUXW010000091.1 GCA_017477035.1 Alphaproteobacteria bacterium
ACCTACCAATTGTCCAACACCTCTGCAAGCAGCGCACCCGGGCTCAGGAAAATGCCGCAAAGTCAGACTTTCCAAGGAGAAATCTCCGTCACCCTGACCGAGGAAGGAAACTATTCGCTCATTCTGACCAATCCCGGCTGGAACTACCGCATTGTAGGTCGTTTTGAATACCCCAAAAAGCACCAGGGAATAGACCCCGTTGCAGGCGACGAAGAAAAATCCGGTATTAAGAAAGTACTCCGCAACGGGCAAATCGTTATTGAGAGGAACGGCAAACGCTATAATCTCCTCGGCGGAGAGTTATAATACCGGCTCCTCCAAACCTTTCAGGGCGTTCACGAACCATCGTGGGCGCTTTTTTTATAGGTTTAAGGGTAAAAAAGCATTTTATATTTGCACATTCGGATTTTTTGTAGTAATTTTGCAAGCAAAATTGGTGAAGTACATGCAACATCCGAATTTATATATCATTGCAGGTCCTAATGGCGCAGGCAAAACAACGGCTTCATTTAACTTGCTGCCGGATGTGTTGCATTGCCCCAACTTCGTCAATGCGGATGAAATTGCGCGGGGTTTATCGCCTTTTGCACCGGAAACGGTGGCTTTTCTGGCAGGTAAAATCATGTTGAAGCGCATAGAAGAGTTGCTGTCGCAAAAAGTAGATTTCGCCATAGAGACTACCCTTGCTACACGTTCATATATACAGCTTGTGCGGCGCGCACAAACGGCAGGATATAAGGTGCATTTGATTTTCTTCTATCTGGAAACAGAAGATCAAGCCATCAAACGTGTTGCGCAGCGTGTAAGAAACGGCGGACATAACATCCCCGAAGAAGACATCCGCAGGCGTTTCAAACGGGGAATTACCAACCTCATACATCTATATATGCCTATTTGCGACAGTGTGTTGGTGTATAATAATGCACACGGAGAGTCTATGGTGGTTGCAAAATGCGGAAAGACCGCAGACGGCGCGCAGATATATGAATCGGAAATGTGGAACCAGTTAATACAAAGATATGAGTGAAAGAGAACTTGAAGCCAAACTAAATGTCGGCTTGAAACAATCTTATCGCAAACTTGTGGAGCAACACAGGCGAGATAACCAACCGCTTATTTTTAGCGAGAATGGGGTTGTACAATATGTCAATCCGTTTACCGTGGAAATATAACAAAAAAGAGAGCGCTTGCTCTCCTTTCTGTGAACCAGCTGGGGCTCGAACCCAGGACCCCATCCTTAAAAGGGATGTGCTCTACCTGCTGAGCTACTGATTCAACGCCTTTTTTCAAAAGCGACGACAAAGGTACTGCTTTTTTTTGACATACGCAAATATTTTTGCAAAAATTACGCATTTTTTAGTAAAAATAGCCATAAAAAGAGTTTTTTTATACTTTATATGCAAATAAAACTGACATATAACCGCCGTTCCACCCATCCGGTAGAGGTGGGGAATATCTGTATCGGAGGGGACAACCCCATCCGTGTTCAGACGATGGCGAACACTTCTACCAACGATATCGATGCCTCCGTGGAACAGGCGCGCCGCTGTATAGAGGCGGGGGCCGAGCTGCTGCGTTACACCACACAGGGTTTGCGCGAGGTTGAGTCGCTAAGCCAAATCCACGAACAGGTGCTGACCTCCGTGCCCTTGGTGGCGGACGTACATTTCCAGGCCGAGGTAGCAGAGGCTGCCGCCAAGGTGGTGGAGAAAGTGCGTATTAACCCCGGCAACTACAGCAAGGACGCCTCCAAGCTGGAGGAGCGCTTTCTACGGCTCCTTGATATATGCCGCGAGTATGGCACTGCCATCCGCATCGGTGTCAACCACGGTTCGCTCAGCGAACGGATGATGGATCGTTACGGCGACACA
>JAFUXW010000092.1 GCA_017477035.1 Alphaproteobacteria bacterium
CCAATACAAAACTTCAAAGATAAGGGTAATATTTATCCTATTCATAATGAACAAAATGATATGTTCAGAATAACGGTCGTGTCCTTTGAAGACCGATGTAACCTCAATTGCGGATTAAGATTTGCCGAACTACTGAAGAAAAACCGTTTGTTTAAAGTTGATTTTTTAAATGAACCCTTTCCCAAAGGTTTTCTAAATCTTCAAGGGCGTAATTTCTTTGACTTTATTGATCAAGGGGCGAAGATTATTGAAACTTACCACAGCGATATTGTTATTTGGGGATACGAAGAAAACGGAAAAATACGCATAAATTTTCAAACAGCCAAGCAGTACGCAGTACCTGATAATTTACATTTTTCACTTTTGGATAGTTTATTTATTCCGCTCAATTATTTTTCCAATACTGAAAGTTTTCCCGAATCACTTATGTTGTTAATATACGGGATAATCATTGCGGCAATTAATCCGATAACCAATGAGCAAAAGCAAAACAAGCCGGAATTATTGAATAATATTATCACATTATTGTCTGAAAATTCATCGCCAAAAGATTTATCTCGCGAATTTATGCCTTTTATAATGAATATGCTAGGAAAAGTTTATTTATCAGGAACTCAACATCGCCTGACGGAAAATGATATAGAAATTATTGAAAACTTACTCTCAAATGCATTAAAATACGAGCAATACTTGCGTTTGCCTATATATTACGGTTGTATTTATAATAGTTTCGGACAATTGCACGAATTTGCTTTTTTAAAAGAATGTAATAACCGTTTTGAACACCTTAAATCATCAATTAAGTATTATCATAAAGCCCAAAAATATCATAATCGAAATTATCCGTATGACTATGCGACTATTTCTTTCCATTTAGCAACTTTATATTACGAGTTTTGGAAACAATCCGGAGATTTACAGGCATTGAGAGATGCTGTTTCTCAAATGCGTGAAGCAGAAAAAATATATACTTTAGCGCAATTTCCATCATCTTGGAGCTATATTGAGGGATTTCTAGGGTATTATCTGACCTGTTTAGGTATGGAAACTAACAGCAATGATATTATGCAATTGGCAATTGACTGTTATCACAACAAGCAGAATGTTTGTAATCAAACACGTTTTCCACAGGAGTGGGCAGAAATTCAAGATGAAATAGGAAATATTTATTATTTACTCGGCAAGCAAAACAATGATGATAATTTTATGTATGAAGCAAGAAATTACTTTAATTCGGCAATGGATATATATAAAAGGTTCAAGAATAAAGAAGCAGTGAATAAAATCAAACAACGGCTGGATAAAATTAAAAATTACATTACTTAACCTTGAAAAATTATTTGTATCAGTTATCTCTCCAATATAAGGAGAAACAATATGGTAAGTTGTATTGAACAAGACAGTTTGAAAAATCGTCGTTCTATATATGGTTTGGGAAAATTATCTCCATCAATTAACGGATGCTTGGAGGATTCAATAAAATCGTGTTTATTACATTGTCCCTCCCCGTTTAATATTCAATCGGCACGCATTGTAATATTATTAAATAAGCAACATCAGTTACTTTGGGAAAAAATATGGAACAATTTGAAAAAAATAGTATCAAGTCAACGGCAAAAAGCAACAAAAGAAAAAATAGATAGTTTTGCAAACGCATACGGAACTATATTATTTTTTGAAGACAAAAGTTCACTTGCTGAGCTGAAAAAACAATTTCCTTTATACCGAAAAAACATGAAAGCATGGACTCAACAAGCTAATGGTATGTTACAATTTATGATTTGGCAGATTTTAGCCGAAAATAATATAGGAGCATCTTTACAGCATTACAATGAAATCATACAAGAAGATTTATATTCGATGTACAATTTATCTAAAAATTGGGAACTTGTAGCGCAAATGCCGTTCGGAAGCATAGAAAAAGAACCATCAGAGAAAACATTTTTACCGCTTGAGGGAAGAATTAAAATTTTTAAATAATCTATTATTAAATCTTGTATACTATCAAAAAAACAAAAAAGATGACACTCCGTGATATAAGCGTCATCTTTTTAATGCTCAAAATTAAATTATTATATATCCATTGTATCTAACAAATTGCGAGTATATGCACGTAACTCACCGCTATTCATCAAGCTCAATTTTATATTTGCTTTTTGTAAATCAAAATTTGTACCGCAATCAAAGCGCATACCTTTAGCTAAAACTCCATAAATAGGCATACCACGCATTGCCGCCAAATTAAGCGCGTCTGTAAGATTTATTTCACCGTTTGAACCCTTGGTAACTTCCGGCAAAATATCAAGAACTTCATTTGGAATAATATATGGTCCCATTGAAGCATAATTAGAAGGAACTTCTTCAAGCTTCGGTTTTTCCACCAATCCTGTTGCCCTCACCACATTACCTTCACGTTTAGCTCCGATCAGGGCTCCGTAACGAACCATATCTTCACGCGGACATTCCATAATATTTTCTACAATACCGCCCCTCTCTTCATAGACATCGGCCAATTGCTTCATTATTCCATCACCATGAAGATTAATATACACATCATCAACCCACATCACCGCAAAATCACGATTACCAATAATTTCTTTTGCCATTAAAACTGCATGTCCATTACCTTTAGGTTCACTTTGACGTGCAAAAGAAAATTTCATACCCTCAGGAATAATATTTCTAACAGCTTGCAACAAATCATCTTTTTTCTTTTTAGCCAAATGGTCTTCCAATTCCGGAAGCGGTGAATAATATTTATCAAACATGTGTTTACATGCATCATCACTATATATAAACACAATTTCTTTAATTCCAGCTTCGGCACATGCATCAACAGCATATTGAATAACCGGTTTATTATCAAGAGTCATAAACCCTTTATGTAAAACTTTTGTTGTAGGTAAGTTACGTGTAGAAAGCCCAGCGACAGGCAACACACATACTTCTGGTCTTCTGGTCATTTTTTTACTCCTTGTTAAAAATTTATTGTACTTTTATGCTTCCGCTCACTTTTTGCACAGCACCTTCAACCGGAGTGAGCAATCCTCCGATAGGTTTATTCTTGGGTAATTCTTCTCGTTTATTTTTATCATATTTTGTAATTATTTTTCCACCTTTTTTAGGTGCTGTTAAATCGTTTTGTTGCTTTTCCTGCAAATTTACGTTTTGTTTTTCCATATTTTCGTTTGCAACCTGCCCGGAAACAGCACTTTCATTTTCAGTATTACCGATTGAAATTTCTGTAGTCGGATTCGGATTATTATTAATCAGCAAATTTTGAGCATCTATTTCCGCTTGTTTTTTACGCTCTTCTTCTTCCCGACGTTTTTGTTCTTCAAACACTGCTCTCCTATCATTTATGATTTGCAACAAACTTTCCGTTACTTCTTTACGAATATCTTGCATTTGTGAATATATATTCTCTTCCTGTTCAATTAACTTATCAACCGATATTACCATCTCATATCTCTCATTTTGATTATCCATCGTATCCAACTTATTTAAATGGTTAACTACATCAGAATGAATAGATTCTGCTGAATTTTTATAATCTTGCATTGCTAAATTTTTATCATTTAATTCAGTATTATTATCCATATAGCTTATAGAATTATATTGAGAAAGTTGCTCTCTATCATTCATCCACATACTTTGAAATTCGTCATGCAAGTTTTTTAATTTAGAATAAACATCATTATCCCGTTCAAACAATTCACCTTTTCTGTTGTCTATATCTTCTTTTTGACAAGCCTGAACCTCAAAAGAAATACCGGA
>JAFUXW010000093.1 GCA_017477035.1 Alphaproteobacteria bacterium
ATAAAGGAATGCAAAATTGCGTAAGAGATCTGAATTTGATGTATAAAGGTAACTCTCCATTATTTGAAGAAGATTTTGATTCGCGTGGTTTCGAATGGATTGATTATGCAAATTGCGATGACAGTGTTATTTCCTACATACGTAAGGGACACAATCCTGATGATTATTTAATTGTGGTATGTAACTTCACTCCGGTTGTTCGTCATAATTACAGAGTAGGGGTTTGTGAAGCTTGCGCTTATCAGGAAATTTTTAACAGTGACGATAAAAGCTATTGGGGGAGCGGGGTAAGAAATGAGGGAGCTAAACAAGCTCAAAACTATGGTATCAGTGGACGACCTTATTCCGTTGAACTGGTATTACCACCGCTTTCAACCATCGTGTTAAAACCGATTAGATAGAGGAAAAATGAGTATAATTAAAGTTAAGGACGGTTCGGCATATCCATTAGGATCAACTTATGACGGAAAAGGCACAAATTTTGCTTTATTTTCTGCTAATGCCGAAAAGGTGGAACTTTGTTTATATAATGAAAACGGAACCAAAGAAACTTCACGTTACACGATAAGTGTCAATGATAATAATGTATGGCACGTATATTTGGAAGGAGTTAAACCGGGGCAAGCATACGGTTATCGTGTGTATGGAGAATATAATCCGGCTATAGGTAAACGCTTTAATCATAATAAATTGCTATTGGATCCGTATGCAAAAAAAACGGTCGGACGTTTGATATGGAATAAAGCATTGTTTGGATACGATGTAAACAGTGAAGAAAAAGATTTGTCTTTTAGCACGCTTGACAGTGCTCCTTATGTTCCGAAATCGGTAGTTATCGAGGATAAATTTGATTGGGAAGATGATAAATTCCCGCAAATACCGTTTGAAAAATCGATTATATATGAGGCTCATGTGCGCGGATATACTAAATTGCATCCGAAAGTTAAACAATGTAATCGAGGCAAATTTTTGGGATTTACCGAAAATACTGTTCTAAGCTATCTTCGATGGCTTGGGGTTACAGCAGTGGAATTGCAACCGGTGTTTTCATTTTTCGGTGATAAGGATGGAATGTATATGGATAATTATTGGGGATATGAAACTTTTTCATATTTCATTCCTGAAGCCAAATATATGGTTGGCAATGATGTAGATGAATTTAAACAAATGGTGAAAGCCATCCATTCCGAGGATAAAGAAGTAATTTTGGATGTAGTATATAATCATACTATAGAAGGAAATCAGTTGGGACCAACTCTTTGTTATCGAGGTATAGATAACGAAAGTTATTATACTTTGGCTGAAGATAAACGCTTTTACTATGATAGCACGGGATGTGGAGCTTCTTTCAATTTACAAAACCCTTACGTGTTAACACTGGTGATGGATTCAATGCGTTATTGGCGCAATGTTATGCACGTCGATGGTTTCAGACTTGATTTAGCAAGTAGCTTGAGCCGTGTTAAAGGTAAATTTACACAAGATAGCGGGATACTGTTATCTATGCGACAAGATGATTCTTTACGGGGGGCAAAAATAATTGCAGAACCATGGGATGCTACAATGGATGGGTATCAAATAGGTGCATTTCCCCCTGGATGGGCTGAATGGAATGATCGTTATCGTGATGTTGTGCGTCGTTTTTGGCGAGGTGATAATAAGCAAATCGGTGAGTTTGCCAGCCGTATCAGTGGATCAAGCGATATTTTCGGATATGCCAATCGTGATATTTGGAGCTCAATAAACTTTTTAACTTCTCATGACGGATTTAATTTGCATGATTTAGTCAGCTACAATGAAAAGCATAATTCAGTTAACGGTGAAGATAATCATGATGGTAATTCGGCAAATTGGAGCTGGAACTCAGGAGAAGAAGGTGAAAGCGATAGTTCGGAAGTAAATACAAACAGAAAACTTCGATTACGAGGAATGTTGGCTACGCTTATGATGTCATTCGGAACTCCGATGATTGTTGCCGGAGATGAGTTTGGTAATACCCAATTCGGTAATAATAATCCGTATTGTCAGGATAATGTGCTGACGTGGATTGTTTGGGAGGCAATCAGTAAAAACGATAAGGATTTGGCAAGATATGTTAAACGTTTGATAGCGTTGCGAAAAAATATGAAAATATTTGAACGCATAAAATTTTTTACCGGTAAGACAGTGAGCGGAAAAAATAAAAATGCGGTTAAAGATATTATGTGGCTGAATAATAAAGGAGCAGAATTTACGCATAATGATTGGTATATGGAGCAAAGACACAGTATGGCTTGCTTTATATACGGAGGTGATAAGCAATCGTATATGGTGATATATAATGCTCATAATGAAAATGAGGTATGGCAATTGCCGGTATTTTGCAAAAATTTACGGGCTGAAATTATTTTAGATAGTTCAGAAGACTGTTTTACGGTAAAACAGATAAACGGCAGTAAGGCTTTTGAAGTTCCGGCTTGGAGCGTAACTGTTATAAAGATTAACAATACGGAGAAATAACTTGAATAACGATTTTGATAATTTGTTGAAAAAATTGGGTATTGCTCAAAGATTTACTGATGCCGCACAAAATCATAAAGAGTATGTGGTTGATGAAGAAACTTTGCGTAAGATGGTTAATTATCTTGGTTTTTCGCTTAAAAATACAGCAGACAGCAGGAGTTTATTGCAAAAAATAGAAAACAGGCGTTGGCAATCGGTATTGGATGCCATCTATGTAGTTATGACCTCAGATATTAGGTTTGATGCGGTGGTAAAGGAAAATCAATCTTTTAATGTGACAGTGTCTATTTCCAATAAAGATGGAAATGTAGAAATTGAATACGGACAGTATATCGTAGATAAGAAAATAATCAGAGGCACTGAATATGCAAAGGTTGAGTTTAAGATAAATTCAAAATTAGAACCACAATATTACGATTTGAAAATTAAGGTAGGTGATAAAGAGTATCACAGTGTGTTAGCGGTATCTCCGGACAGTTGCTACGTTCCGGAGGTGGTTAGGGAGCAAAAAGTATGGGGATTTGCCATTCAATTATATGCCTTAAGAAGCAAGCACAATTGGGGAGTTGGCGATTTTAGTGATTTGGTGGAATTTGCCAAAATGTGTAAAAGACTGGGAGCAGATGTTATTGGAGTAAATCCTTTGAATGTGCTCAGTCATAATAATCCGGAGAATGCCAGTCCGTATTCATCAATAAGTCGTTTGTTTTTAAATCCCATATACATAGATGTTGAAAAAGTTAAAGGCTTTGATAAAAAGAAGGTTGATTATGCAAAAATTAATAAAATAAAACAAAATGAAAATATTGATTATACAAACATATATAATATAAAATTTAAAGTATTAAGTGATATCCATAAACAACTTATAAAAAATAAAAACAGTCAAGACTTTGCAGACTTTGAGCAATTTTGCCAAAATAAAGGAAACGACTTGGATGATTTGGCAACATATCAAGCTATTTGCGCTGATTATAAAGATAAATTCAGTAATTGGGAAG
>JAFUXW010000094.1 GCA_017477035.1 Alphaproteobacteria bacterium
AGAACTGACGTTTCTTTCTTTCATTACTTCAATCATATCATGCGCATCATAGGCACAACAATGTATTACCAACACATTTATCTTATTGCTGTTTCGTTCATCAAAAATAGGTAAAAAATTTTTAATTATCTTCGTCATTTTTTCCTCTACAAACAAATACAGGAATATTGTGTCGGGTAATCACGAGGATAAGTTATCAGATCAAGATGAGTATTGCGTCTGTAGCTGAAATATCCGTTTTGCAAAGGATAGGTATCTATACGTGAATTATCAATATTATCTATACCTATTTTCCGTAATTTTGCCTCAACGTATCCGCTTAAATCAAAATGAAAATGATTTTTGTTTTCGGCTTCTTTAAAATATATTGAACCGCTTTTATCTATGTCACACAGCACCTGCCGCATATCATCTTTAACTTCAAAAGAAGCTTGTTGCATACAAGGACCAATGCAAGCAGCAATATTTTCAACTTTTGCACCCTTATAACACATTAATTTAACCACATTTTCCACTATACCTCTGTAAGCTCCACGCCAACCGGCGTGTGCGGCTCCAATCACTCCGTTTTTGTAATCAGCCAATAAAACGGGAGCACAATCAGCTGTTTTTATTCCCAATAATATATTTTTATCAGTAGTAACCGCTCCGTCTGCAGAAATTTCAAACCACGAAGCTTTTTCAGCGATAACAGCAATATTTGAAACACTTTGACGCAAAGTAAACATATCTTCGGGACGTTTTTTAAAATATTCGGATATTATTGTAAAATTTCGATACACATTATCCGGACTGTCTTTACTGCTTAAATTTGTATTAAGTGATGCGTACTTTCCTGTTGATACTCCGCCTTCGACACCGAAAAAACAATGTTTATCTTCAGGCAAAACTCCGGATATGTAACTCATATTTTATTTCCTTATATGCAGTTTAATTTATTGTATAATTTTATCAACAATAAACTAACATTTAGTAAAAAACCTCCGGTTTATCGGAGGTTTTGAATCTATTGTAAATTTTGGTAGTCAGGATTGAAGATTTCCACATATGGATATGTTTTCTCTGCTAAATAACTTTCACTTTCCGTTTTTTCACCTGCAGCCTTAAACACAGCATCAGCAAACTCTTTTTTTGCCAGATAAATTAAAAACAACGGACGTTCTAATTTTAATTTTCCCATAACTTCTTCCAACGCTTCGAAACTTTCATATATTGTTCCGGCAAACATCAGACTGTCTTCCAATTTGGCAAATTCTTTTAATTTTGTTTTTTGCATTTTAAACCTCATCAAAATAATTTAACGATATATTAAACATAATCATGAATTTGCCGTTATAAATATATCCGTCAGGACATCTTGAATTTTTAATTTAAACCATAAGTTCTGATTTTATTATTGTGATGAAATTTTACACTTTCATTTGGAGTAACATATACATTATGATTCCACCCCTCAACTACATCACTGATTATTCCGCTGCTAACACCGAAACCGTTTTGAACGTGATTTTTATATATATCATATAAAATAAAATCAGCTATATTTTGCTTGTGCATAACTCTCTCCTTTTGCACTTTTACATATTACTGATTTTTCAGCAAAAAAGGGATTATAAAACTAAAGTATATGCCTAAAAGCAGAAATATTGCTTGACGAACAAGCAAAAAAAAGAACCTGCCTTATGGCAGATTCTTTTTATTCTCATACATTATCGTGTTCAAGTGGTTAATAAATACCTTACCGGCTTCGATTTGTTTCGTATTAGCATTAAACCAAGCCAACAACTTTTCAATACCGTTAAGACAATCTACAAGAAGATTCTCACAAAAAGTCTTCATATAAATACAGCACTGCTGTCCGTAAAACATCCTAACGTGAATTTCTTCACCATTTATCGGCAGTGCGGAGTCGGTAATTGCATTGATTATCACCTTACCGCAGTAACAACTGCTGCCCTTAACAGAAACTTTTGCATGCTCAATTCCGTAAAGAGCGTTAAACAGATGTGCCCAACCTACCCAAACACCAACATCAAGTTTTCCACCTTCTGGCAACCGGACATCTATTTCCAACCGGTCAATATCGTTAATATGTCCGGCTCCTATACGCAGGAAAAATGCCATCAAACGAGTATTGCACACCGAGAAATCGGGAACAGTTATCAAAGATGGTGTGAGAACTTCTTCCACGCCGAAAACTCGGCTAACCGTATCCAATTCATCGGAAGAGCAAGCACAGCACATAATGGCCGATACTGCATAGAAACGATAAATCTTTGCTCTATCAAGCGTACCATCCGGATTATCGCAATCAATCAGCACCGTCGGTGGTTGATTGAACGATAATGCAGCTTCAACACTGGCATAGGTTGCCTTTGACGGAGTGTTAACTTTATACTGCCTATCAACGCAGAACACAATTCGATACTTATCAAAATCATTTGATAAAGCATCAATCACTTTTAACCCAAGGGGAGAACAAGACCCCACTATACCTACATAAATCATACATAAAATTTTTAAAATTATTATTTTATTTGGTAACTTATAACATATACCAATATTTTTTGTCAATAAAAAAACTCCCGCATCATCACAATTCGGGAGTTAATAAAATGCGAAATAACTATTTCTGCTTTTGCTTAATAAATCTCACAACCTTTTCAACTTCTTTTTTACCGCGTTTATCCAAATCAACAACATGATAATTACGTTCTCTGGCAAAATCAGCTGCTTCATTCATGATATTTTCGCATGTTTTTTGCTGTAATATAATATTCACCAACTTCTCATTGCGAAAAACATTTTTTCCGACATTAAATGCTTTATAGTTTTCCTCATTAATACCTTCGTTATACTTAGCAACTCCCAATCCCATAAAGTAATTAACCATTGCAGATGCCGTCACAGGTTTTGCTACCGACATTGCGCCCATTGCAAATGCTGCACAAAAATAATATTTCTGCGCCGGAGTATAAGTCTCAAACTTAGCAAAAAATTTTTGTTTTACATCTGATGAATTTTTAACAATATCCTCATTTTTATCTTGAACATTTTCAATTTGCTCAATATCTGACTTTTTTTGCACTCCATTGTCATCATCTTTACCACATGCTGTCAACACCATGAAACAGCTTAATATAATAAAAAAACTTCTCATTAAAACTCTCCTCCATATTTTTGTTCAGGCTATCCAATATTATATAAAATATAGTTAATTTGGATATAATTCACCAAATTTAGTGCATCAACTGAATTTCATGGTTTCATCTCATAAACTACATAGTTTATAAAACTTGCAATACTTTCTCCTACTTCTTTTTCATAACCTTGATAATTATGACGAGCGCTATCTCTTCCTTTAAAATCTAACCATACGGCATTTTTATAACGATGTAAATAGTGTTTACTATACGAAATAGGAACTATATTATCTTGTTTTCCGTGAATTAGCGCAACCGGACCGGTATATTTAACTGCAACTTTATATGGCTTTAAATCACGTGAGGTTTCCAGATATTTTTTTCCAACTCTGCAACATCCCGGAATATCTATAAATTCCGGAATATTCCCAATATCGAACTTAACTCCGAACAAATTTCCGTGAACCACCATATCTCGTATATTTGGAGAAGCTGCCATCAACACCAGTGTTTTAATTTTTTTATCCCCCAGTTCACCTGCCAGCATCGAAGCGACAAGTCCACCCTGTGAATGTCCGGCCAAAGATACTGAAATTACTTGCGGTTTTGTGCTGATATATTCATAAACTTTGCGAGCATCTTCCAACTCATTGAGAATTGTCATATCTTCAAAATTGCCATCACTTTCACCATGACCATTAAAATCAAAACGCACACTTGCGATACCTTTCTTTTCCAACTCATCGGACAATACCCGTAAAAGAAACATATCTTTATTGGCATTAAAACCATGCATCAAAATAACAAGCGGGTATTTTGCTTTATTTGGATACTGTAAAACAGCCTTTAATGTTCCGTGATGACCTTGCAATGAAAAATCACTAATACCGGCAAAAGAAACGTTTGTCGAAAATAATAATACAACAAACACCACATATTGCAAAATTTTTTCAATCATCATACAAAACTATAAGTTCTGACCTATTTCATAGGCTTGTTGGAGTAAATCAGGATGTTCCATAATTTCATTAGGATTATTAACACCGGCACCTATTACCATACCGGCAAGATTAGCTTTTTCAAAACAGGTTATCCACCCTAAAAGCCCCATAGTTGCCGTATCTGAAGTGTGTGTAGCTGCCGCTCTTGATGTTGTAATAATGTAAACATCTCTAAAATTATAATCACCTGGATACAGTGGATAACATCTGTCGAGAAACATTTTCAATTGTCCGCACATTTCATAAAAATAAATAGGAGTAGCAAAAATCAGTACATCAGCATTCCGCACTTTGCTTATAAGTTTGCTCATATCATCATTTTGCACACATCTCAATGTTTTCTGGCAAGCCATACAGCCGAGACATGGATTTATATTTTTACCTTTCAAATTAACAAACTCAACATCATTACCTGCATCTAACGCCCCTCTCTGAGCTTCGTGCGCCAAAATGTCAGAATTGCTTTGTAAACGAAAACTTGAAGATATAATCAGTACTTTTTTAGACATCTAATATTCCTTATTGCAAATTATTCTTACTTATTGCAAATTATTCTTAAAAAATTCTTCCATTTTATCAAACGGAATAACATCAACTTTATAGTATAAATCGGTATGATTTGCATTTGGCACAATATAAAGTTCTTTATTATCTCCTTTAAGTTTTTTGAAGGCATCCTCGGAAAAATAACGACTATGTGCTTTTTCACCATGAATCATCAATACCGGATTTTTTATTGTATCACTATAAGTCAAAATCGGCTGAGTAATAAGTGATAATGCAGATGTTTTATCCCAAGCTCCGTTAGAGCCGATTGAACGAGGATGAAAACCTAACGGGGTTTTATAATAATTGACGTAATCTTTAACAAACTTCGGCTCATCTCCGTTAAGTTTATCCGGCAAAGGAGCCGATTTTGCATAGGTTCCATTTTTAGCATCAAGTGTGCGCTGATTATTCAACTCTTCGCGCATTTTATATAATTCATCGGCAGACATTGTATCGTTATATCCGTGCGCACTGACACGTGTCATATCATACATTGTAGATGTTACAGTCGCTTTGATACGTGTATCCTGTGCGGCAGCATTCAAGCCGAATCCACCAAACCCGCAAATACCTATAACCCCGATTTTATTCTCATCGACTTCAGGCAAAGTAGTCAAATAATCGACAGCTGAGCTTATATCATCAGTGTTAATATCAGGAGAAGCGACATCACGAACATTTCCCCCGCTTTCTCCGGTGAAAGAAGGATCAAAAGCCAATGTGACAAAGCCTCTTTCTGCCATTGTTTGCGCGTATAGCCCAGAAACTTGCTCTTTCACAGCTCCGAAAGGACCGGTAATTGCTATGGCTGCATATTTTTTTTCTTCCTTATTTTTGGGTTCATATAAATCACCGACAAGCTCTATACCAAAGCGATTTTTAAAAGAAACCTTTTTTACGTCAACTTTATCGCTTCTTTTAAAAACTTTATCCCAATTATCATCTGTATTTTCCGTAGCACTAACCAAATTCGGAACAGAAATTATCAATCCTAAAACAAGCGCCAAACAATTACGAATATTTCTTATTATCATATTACATCTCCTAATAAACATCTCCTGATACAATTAACTTTTATATAAATGACAGAGTCAAGTTTTCTTTATTTTTATACCACAGTTTTTTCATTATGATTGAATATTTTTTACGTATTATCCACAAAAGTACACTTGTTTTTATCTCTAGGTAATACAAACACCTAAAGCAAATCCATTTTTAGAATTGGTTGCTGATTTATTCTTTAATTAACAATCTGATGTCCAAACTTTTATTTCAGTAAGTCTTTAATAATTTCTCCGGCCATCATAAAACCTACAATAGGAGGAACATAAGGCAAACTTCCGACAATTCTCTGACTTTCGCCGGGTAATAATGGAAGAGGTTTTTCTTCAGAATATACCACTTTCAAATGATTTATTCCGCGATTGCGTAATTCTCTTCTCATTACTTTGGCTAAAGGACAAACCGATGTTTTGCTTATATCTGAGACTTTAAATGCCGTAGCGTCAAGTTTATTTCCGGCTCCCATTGCACTGATAATCGGCGTTTTTACTTTATAAGCTTCTTCAACCAATGAAATTTTAGCAGCAACCGTATCAACGGCATCAGCTATATAATCATAATCAGAAAAGTAAAATTTATATTTATTTTCAGGAAGATAGAAGCATTTATTAATATTTATCTTTATATCTGGGTTAATATCTTTGGCTCGCATTGCCGCAACTTCTACTTTTGCCTTACCCAACGTTGAGTGCAAAGAAATAATTTGTCGATTTAGATTACTTAACTCAACATTATCGGCGTCAATTAAATCAAGTGTTCCAATTCCGGCTCTGACCAAAGCTTCAACTATATATCCGCCTACTCCGCCAATTCAGAAAACCGCTACACGTGAAGCATTCAGTCGTTCAGTTGCATTTCCACCCAATAAAAGTTCTGTTCTTAAAAATTGCGTTTCCATCTTTTATCCCCTATTTATTATCTAACAAAACCAAGCAAACTGCACAAATCAGTAATATAAAAACTTTTTTATAATCCAAAGCACAATACTTATTAAATTTCCCATATTTTTGTAATATTTTTCCTGTCAACATAATCCATATAATATAAAGGTAAAGTGTAGCACTTACGAAAGATGGATTACTGACATCAAACATAGCAAAATTTTTACTTATCATTGAACCTATTAATAATATCACTAAAAGCGAATATTTTAGATTAACATATTTAAATATCTCATTGATTTTATTGTTATTTTTTATAAAAATAAGCGTATTAACTATCGTCACAACCAATCCGGTAATTACAATATATATACAGCTTGCTGAAAGCAAGGACTTATTTCCTACATAACTCATACATAACTTATTTATAACATCACATAATGCCGCTCCTAAAAAATACGGACATAAGTAGATTAACAAATCTCGGCCGATTACCGACTTTTTCAAAGACGAAACCGCATATATTATACCTGAAAGAGAGAAAATTATTCCGGTAAAACGCCATAAGTTATCCGTATAGTTAATCATAATTTCTGGATTAAGCATTAACCACAGTAAAAATACGACAAATACACTAAACGGGTGCAGAGATGATACTGCCTCCGCTCCCCAAGTTTGTATTGCTTTGAAATTACGATAATCTATAAAAGAGATGATTAATCCCTGTATGATACATAAAAAATAAAACTGCCAGGCTGTGACATAAGATAATAAAGGTATAAATGGTAATAAC
>JAFUXW010000095.1 GCA_017477035.1 Alphaproteobacteria bacterium
CAGGTAGCTTTATGCTACGATTTTGACGGTACACTTGCTGCCGGAAATATGCAGGAATACGGATTTATGAACCGTTTGAGCGTTACTCCCGATGCCTTTTGGGCAAAATCGGCCGCTTTGGTTAAACAACACTCCGCCGACAAGATTTTATGTTATATGAAATGTATGTTGGAGGAAGCTAAGTCACGCAAAATTCCGTTTCGCCGCGAAGATTTTGCGGAATGCGGGAAAGATGTGGCTTTGTTTAAAGGTGTTACCGAATGGTTTGATCGTATTAACGCTTATGCCGAGAGTAAAGGTGTAGAGGTTTCTCATTTCCTTATTTCTTCAGGATTAAAGGAAATTGTTGAAGGCACTCCGATTTCCGGTAAGTTTAAGAAACTCTACGCTTCTACCTTTATGTATAACGAATACGGTGAAGCCGAATGGCCGGCACGAGCCATTGATTATACCGGAAAAACTCAGTACTTGTTCCGCATCAATAAAGGGTGTTTGGATGAGTGCGATACGGTTTCGGTAAATCGTAAAATGAACCCAGACGAGCGTCCGGTACCGCTAAGTCATATGATATATTTTGGCGATGGTGATACCGATGTGCCTTGTATGTCTATGATTAAAGGCGGAGGAGGGTACTGTGTGGCGGTGTATCAGCCACACAAACACGGTGCGCGTGAAGCAGCAGAAAAGTATTTGAATGACGGACGAGTGAATATTGTGGCTCCAGCCGATTATTCGGATGGCAAAAAAATTGATTGCTTCGTTAAGCAGGTGATTGATACCTTGGCTGCCGAAAACAAACTTCGCTCATTTGAGTAAACAACAAAAAACTCCTCTTATCTGACCGGTAAGGGGAGTTTTTATATTTAAATATTTATTGACAAAAATTAAAATATAAGTATAATGCAAGTATATGTTTTAAGGAGAAACGCTATGTCTTACAAGCCTACTGTATACGAACAAATTGTTACCGATTATTTAAGCGGGAAAAAACTTGATTACGATAATTATAAAAATGAACTCGCCGCCCGAGGATGGAAGGATAAACGCTATTTTGATGCATATGTCAAAGATATGGAATATATCAAAGGCGTTATGGATAAAATTGATAACGGTGAAATGAATCTTCGTCAGGCGGCTGATGTGGTGAAAAATAATCATCCGACCGAAAAGAAGGATGTCTTGTATTTTTCACTCACCGATGAAGAGAAAAAGTTGGTTTTGGAGGCTGAAGATAAAGGTTCATTTAAATATGAACTGGAAAAAGGTGAAAATATAAAATATGATGGATACGACCGTGAAATAACCTTAGCTCCGGCTAATAATTTGCCACATAACACTGATGCATTTGTTATTTTCTCCGGACATCCAGGTTCGGCAGAGCCTGCCATAGAGGCTTGGTTTGAGGATTTGAATCGCACAGGCAAACCTAAAAAAATGGTTTTCTTGGGGCTGTATGATAATCAGGGTAATACCGATTTCAGTAATACAAATCTCAAATACAATACCGGAAGTGAAGTTGAAATGTATGTCCGCTATTGTCGAGATGCAGGTATTCCGGAAGAAGTAATAAAAGAATGTCTGGTTACTCCAAAAGATACTTCCACCGAAGAAAATACAGCTCTGTTGGCGGAAATTCGCAATAAGTACTTTGATAAAGATAAAGACGTCAATTTTGCCATGTTCGGATATCCGGCGTATCAAAAACGTATTGCTTCCGAATTTGCTTTTCAATTCCAGAAAATGGAAAATGAAGGAAAAGTTGCTCCTACCAATTTTATAATGCCAGTGGTTAAAACTGAAAAAAATGCAAACTATCGTTATTTGTCTTACGATAATTTAGATGGTATAGCTCAAGATATTATAGTTGGTAACTGTTTGGCACACCCATATCGTGTAAGTGCCGGCGGGCGTTTTGATTCCAAACTCGGAGCATATCCGGAAAAATTAAAATCATTATTGCCGATTTCACTCGTTTATTCTTATCCGAATGTGGCAAATGAGTTGGCTGGTACCGATATGAAAGTCGGCACCATGATGAAATTGCTTCGTGCAATACAGCATAAAGCATACGCTTGGGAAAATGCAAAAAGAGTTGACAGAACAATGCAATACAATAATTTGCACTTAAGACGCCGATTGGCTAAAAAAGGTTTGTTAACAATAGATATGCTTCAGCATAGAAAGAAATTTTCGGCTATTAAGGTAAGTAAGCACTATAAAAAATCACTTTCCAAAATGACACCTGAGCAAAAGGAAGCAGAGGCTGCTAAAATGGTTTTGGGTAAAAATGTTCACCATAAAAATATTGAAGCTTGGGTAGAGTTTAATAAAAGACAGAATGAAAGCCAAAAATAAATGGACTTTGTAATTTATGATACTGAATATACCACTTGGGAAGGTGCAATGGCACGCAAGTGGTTGGGTGACAACGAGTATAAAGAAGTTATTCAAATCGGGGCATTGAAAGTAAGTTTTCCTGATTTTACTGTGCAAGACAGTTTGAAGATATATATAAAGCCACAAAAAAATCCAATGCTTTCCGATTATTGCAAAAATTTAACCGGAATAATGCAGGAGAAAATTGACAGCGGTGTAACTTTTGCGAACGGACTGTCCGAGTTTTTACATTTTTGCGAAGGATGTTTAGCCGGTTCTTATGGTAACGACGGGTGCGTTCTTTCGGAGAATGCGCTACTTAACCGCGAAGATCCGCAGGGCGTTTACGGCGCCTATTTTATAAATTTAGCTTATTGGATTAAGCAGTTTGGGAAACAAACTGAAGGATTAAATTCAGGAAGGTTGTGGACTTTGGTTCCGGAAAATGAAAGAAAATTTGATAAAATAAGGGAACATGATGCCTTAAACGATTGTTATTCAATATTGGAAATGTTGTGCTATATGCACAAACTAGGGTATTGTTTGCCTTTTCAAAAATAAGGATAATAAATATGGATATGCCTCAAAAAATTGAAAATGATGAAATTGTCTTAGAAATTCCGCAAGTTGCAAGCAAAGAGTTGGCGCAAGAATTGCTGATCGAGGTAAAGAATACGATTGAATTGCTGAAACCGTGGTTGCCGTGGGCAAAAGATACTTATTCTCTGAAAGATGAAATGAAATTCTTAAAAGAACAATGTATTAAGCGTTATAATGACAAATCAGGCTATGCTTATTTAATTCGAGATAAAAAAACGCATAAATTTTGCGGGTGTGTTGATATTGTTCGTATTGATGAAGATGCCAAAGTCGGAGAAATAGGTTATTGGGTGGCTAAGTCGGCGCAAGGCAAAGGATACATGACCAAAGCGATTTTGTTGTTGGAAAAAACAGCGTTTGACAATGGTTTTA
>JAFUXW010000013.1 GCA_017477035.1 Alphaproteobacteria bacterium
GCAGGATTCCATTATCAGAGCGATGTCGATGCGGCCAGAATTATTACTTCGATTCTGATAAACAGATTGCACGCAAATGATGAATTTATGCTTCAGTTAGAAAAAGCGAAAAAAGAGTTTTTAGAAAAAAGCAATAACCAAAATATGTAATGCGTCTTATAAAGTGTTATGATACTAAAAAGAAACAGCAGGCTTTTGACAGCCTGCCGTTTGTATTGGTGATGCTAAGTAAGCGGGTTACGAACCGAAATCAACGTGTGATTTGTTTTTTTACACCTTTTGTCGGTTGCGAAACAATGGTATCAATTTTGCTTAATGCCACCAGATTTTCATCTTTTTTCAAGCTTGGGTTTTTATCTAAAACGCGCTTAAAAGTTTTTGCCATTTCGCGCTTTTCAGAGTCGGTTTTTCCGCCTTTGCGAATAGCGTATAAATCAGACAGCATTTCGTTTTTAATTGCTTCATCTTTTGTTGCAACATAAGACTCACACATCGAATTTAAGCACGGCTCAAGCATAATCGGATGCTCTTTCATCAACTTTTTCTTGGCGGCAAAATTCTCTTTTCTTTGCTCATCGGTTTGTTCTTTGACATTTTCCGCAATATTAACGCTGCTCGCACGCTCGGTTTTTATTGCCTTTTCTCTTTCAGCAACCTCACGCTTTTGTTGTTCCAAGCATGCTTCTATTTCGGACGTATAACGCTCTTGTTGTTCCAAACGTGCTTTGGTTTCAGCCAATTTTTCCGAGAGTTCTTGAATCTTAATGTCCTTAAATTTTGATTTATCTTCATCGGTTAATCTTGCTTTTATTCTTGAAAAATCTACGTCTTTTATACCAGATTCTAAAAGAGCAACAGCAAAGGCTCTAGATTCTGTTCGTTCCAGTATTTCACATTTTTCTTTGTTTGTTAATGAATGTAAGTAAGATTGTTCAAATTTTACCGAACCATCATCTTGAATTTTGAAAGCTATATTTCCTTTTCGGTCACGGAACACTCCATCAGCATAATCTTTTAACTCTGGAAATTCCTTAAATGTTTCAGGTTCTAATATTGTTTTTCCTTGTTTAACTAATTCTATTTTAGTTTCACGATAGCTATCTAAGAATCGTGCTATTGCAAAACACCCATCTCCAGCATAATGACCCCAGCTCAAAAATTCTTCAGCACTTGCATACTTCTTAAACTCATCGTAAAAATTACCGCCATATTCACCATAGTAATATCCCATGGTCATATTCTCGCGCACAGCTATATCAAATGCTTTTACAATAAAATCATGCACCACTTCATTATCAACTGTTGGAGAAAAAAACGATACATCATCTCCCTTCCAAATAGCCTTATCTTGTTCTGCATAATCTTCTAAAACCGGCATAGTTTCAAGAGCCGGCAATGCATAATCTCGCAAGTATTGTTGAGCAGTTTTGTCTTTATATCTTTTATTACGAAAAATATCACTGATTTTTTTCATTGTTTGTACATCATTTTCTCTACTCATCGCTTTATCCTTTCTTTAAAAGTCATCATTAATTAAAGAATCGCTTCTTATACTTTCATTTTACCCTCCCGATTTTTTGTCAAGTAATTTTTTCTAAAAAATGAAAAATTTTAAAAAATGCTTGATTTTGATGCATTGTCAGTATAATGAGTTCGTGAAAATTCTTTTTTAGAATCATCCCTTTTGCGGTGCAGTACGTCCGCAAATCAAGGAATCTGACATTTCAACGCTTTAAGCGTTGCTTCCTTATCATATTTAATTTGAAGATGCCTTGAATTTTTCTTCTTTGTCGAAAAATAGGCATGACATTGTTGATTTTGATTTAAAAAGAAAAAACAGGCTTTTGACAGCCTGCTGTTTGTATTGGTGATCCCAACGAGATTTGAACTCGTGTTGCAGCCTTGAGAGGGCCGCGTCCTAACCACTAGACGATGGGACCTTTCTATGTAGAGCTATTCCTAGCGCAATTTATGAGAAATTGCAAGTGTTTTTTTATGTTGCATCTTCCTGTTATGCAAGAAAAAAATATTTTTTTTATTTAGCCTGTTAATAATTGTTAACAAACACTTTCCATTTGCATTATTTTGATTCAATATATTTTCAGAGTGAATTTTTTACGAAAGGTTTGTGCTATGAGAGTTCTTTTGGTTGAAGATGATTATGCGGTTTCACAAAGTATTGAAACAATGCTCAAAAAGGAAGGTATGGTTGTAGATGCTACCGATTTGGGGGAAGATGGTTTAGATATCGCAAAACTGTATGATTATGACATCATTATTTTGGATTTAATGCTTCCTGATATGAACGGGTATGAAGTATTAAAAAATCTCCGCAACTCCAAAGTTAATACTCCTGTACTTATTCTATCAGGCCTTTCTGAACCTGATAAAAAAGTTAAAGGTTTAGGATACGGAGCTGATGATTATTTAACCAAACCTTTTGATAAAGCCGAACTTTTGGCTCGTATTCAGGCTGTTGTTCGTCGTTCTAAAGGGCATTCAAACTCTGTGATAAAAACAGGTGACGTAGAAATTGATTTGGACACACAAACCGTTACCGTAAACGGAAAAACTTTGCACTTAACCGGAAAAGAATATGGTATCATGGAATTGCTTTCTTTGCGCAAAGGCGCAACTTTGAATAAAGACCAATTCCTAAATCATTTATACGGAGGTATAGATGAGCCGGAACTTAAAATTATTGATGTGTTTATCTGCAAATTACGTAAAAAACTTGAAAAAGCTTCCGGTGGTAAAAATTATATTGAAACGGTTTGGGGACGCGGATACGTTTTGCGCGATCCTGATGAAAAAAATTAAGCGGAGTTATAATAAATGCTAAATAACCAATCCGGACGTTCTATGTTGGAAATGTTGGGAGTTCTTTCTATCATAGGTGTGCTGTCTGTCGGAGGTATATCCGGTTATAGCAAGATGACGGAAAGGCATAAAATTAACTCCACTATGCAGCAAATAAACATTATATCCGCTAAACTATCGGCAATAGGAGCGCAGACCAATTCTTACGGTGGGCTTGATAATGAGAGTGCCGTTAAGTTTAATGCCGTGCCATATGAAGTACTAACAGGAACAAGCGGAGTATTGGTTAACCCTTTCGGCGGAAGTATTAATATATTTGGAAGCTATCTGTTAGAAGATAAAAGTGACGAAGCTCATCCTCAGGCCTATGCTATAAAATATTCCGGATTATCACAAGAAGCTTGTATATCATTGGCTTCGAGCAGTTGGAATAACTCTAAATCATCGTCTTTATTGGGTATTGGTGTCGGAGCGAATGCTGAGGCCAGTATTTATCAAGGGTGTCCTGGGACCACTTCCGTTGCCTGTCCAGATGGGAGCGTCACTCCTTTGCCTATGGATATAAGCAAGGCAAGAGTTGCTTGCAATTGCAAAAATAATTGCGTATTTGTGATGAAATTTTTCTAATCCATTTTTATTTGCGTAATGCTTTTAGCTAAACCGGTACAATCGTCTGTTTCCACTAATATACCATAAAGTGTCCCGTTTCCGTTTGCCGGTTCTAGTCTTTCAGATGTATATTTACGGCGTAATCTGTTAATCGGAGCTTCCTTATTAAAGCCCAATACAGAATCATAATCTCCACACATTCCAACGTCTGTAATATATGCAGTTCCTTGCGGTAAAACTCTGGCATCAGCCGTAGGAACATGAGTATGAGTTCCTGCAACACAAGAGACCTTTCCGTCCAGATAATATCCTAAAGAAAGTTTCTCCGATGTCGCTTCAGCATGGATGTCTACGAAAATTGCACTTACATTTTTACCGAGAGTATATGATTTTAAAATTTTATCAATTGTTTGTACAGGGCAATCTACAGCTTCCATAAATAAGCGACCTAACACCTGAATAACTAAAATAGTTCTGCCATCAGCCAACTCAAAAATTGTAAAACCTCGACCGGAATTTTCTTCAGGTATGTTAGCCGGGCGGATTATCACCGGACATTCTTGTAAATAAGAAATAATTTCACGCTGATTCAAAAAATGGTTACCTGTAATCAAAACATCAGCTCCTTTAGCAAGAAAATCGCGACATATTCCTGGAGTTACTCCGAAACCATGTGCGGCATTTTCAATATTTACTAAAATTACGTCAGCTTTTAATTCATTTCTGATTTTTACCAAATTTTTTCCGACAACTTCGCGTCCGGA
>JAFUXW010000096.1 GCA_017477035.1 Alphaproteobacteria bacterium
AGGGGTATATATGAGAAGAGTTGTTGTTACAGGGTTGGGCGTGGTTTCTCCGTTCCGACGTGGAGTTGAATATAACTGGAAATGCCTTATGGAAGGTAAGTCCGGTATTCGTAAAATTGAAAATATCGATTTGAAAGATATTCCGGTTTGTATAGCCGGTCAGGTGCCTTTTGGTGAAGGAGAAAATGAGTTTAATCCGGATACGGTTATGGCTCCGAAGGATCAAAAAAAAGCTGATAAATTTATTCTATATGGTATTGCAGCTGCTAATGATGCTTTGAAAGATGCTGCTTATGAACCTAAAGATTTAAGCTATGAAGAACAATGCCGAGCAGGTGTTATGATGGGTTCAGGAATCGGAGGACTTAATAATATTTATGAAAATTCAATCTCGTTTAATGAAGTCGGGATTAAACGTATTTCTCCTTTCTTTATTCCATCTTGCTTAATTAACTTGATTTCCGGTACTGTATCCATAGACCACGGATTGCGCGGTCCAAATCATGCTTGTGTTACAGCTTGTTCAACCGGAACTCATGCTATAGGCGATGCGGCTCGTATTATTGCTATGGGGGATGCCGATGTTATGGTTGCCGGAGGCGCAGAATCGGCTGTTAATGTTTTAGGCCTTTCTGGATTTGCGCGTATGCATGCAATTACGGCAGATTTTAATGATGAACCGCAGAAGGCTTCAAGACCATGGGATAAAAAACGCAGCGGATTTGTTATGGGTGAAGGCGCCGGAGCTGTTGTTTTGGAAGAATATGAACACGCAAAGGCAAGAGGAGCTCATATATATGCTGAAATTGTTGGCTATGGAATGAGTGGAGATGCACACCATATGACAGCTCCTTGTCCTGATGGTGACGGTGCATATAGAGCAATGAAAATGGCTGCTGAACACGCAAAAGAACATGGTGTCGAAATTGAAGATATTAACTACGTAAATGCTCACGGAACATCAACCCCGCTCGGCGATTTAGGAGAGGCACAAGCCGTGCGACGTTTGTTTGGCGATAAGATAAGCAGTATGTCTATGTCCTCGACTAAATCTGCAATAGGGCATTTGTTGGGTGCAGCCGGTGCAGTTGAAGCTGTATATACAATCAAAGCCATTGTAGAACAAACCTGTCCGGCAACTCTTAATTTGGAAGAACCTGAAGAGGCTGTTGCCGATATTGATTTAGTGCCATTAAAGCCTAAAAAGAGAACTATTAAGGCTGCTATGTCAAATTCTTTCGGCTTCGGTGGAACTAATTCATCTATTATATTTAAAAAGTTTGATGATTAATATTATGAGGCAATGATATGAAAAAGCTGCTGTTTCTTAAATTAAGTATTATAATTTTTGGAATGGCAGCTGTTTTTTTATATAGTTATGCACAAAAAGTCGTATATATGCCGCATAAAGTTAGTGGTGATGTATTTGTGCAAATTGAGAGCGGTATGCCTTTGCAGAAAATTGCAAAAACTTTACGTCAAAAAAATCTTATTAACAATAGCTATGAATTTATTCTTTATGTTAAATTTAATAAGTTGTATCCAAAGTTTAAAGCAGGAGAATATATTATCAATAACGATATTTCCATCGTTGGGTTGTCCGCCTTATTTTCAGAAGGCAAAGCTTATTTACGCAGATTGACAATTCCAGAAGGTTTGACTTCTCGTGAGGCAATGGAAATTATATTGAACAACGAATATATGATTGATGATTTTACTCCGTTTAAAGATGGTGAAATATTACCTGAAACATATACTTTTACACGCAATGAAACACGACAAAAATTAGTAAATCGAGCTAAAGAAGCTATGAATAAAGTGTTACAGCAAGCGTGGAATGAAAAAGACGCAGATTTACCGCTGAAAAATAAAGAAGAAATGTTAATATTGGCATCTATTGTTGAGAAAGAAACAGGAGTACCTTCTGAAAGACCTCAAGTCGCGTCAGTATTTATTAACAGGCTACGTAAAGGAATGTTACTACAAACAGATCCTACGGTAATATATGCTATAACTAATGGTGAAGTAGATTTAAATCGTTCATTGACACGTAAAGACTTGGAAATAGACAGTCCGTATAATACTTATAAATATGAAGGCTTACCACCGACTCCGATATGTAATCCGGGTAAGGCCGCTATAATGGCTGTAGCACATCCGGATAAAACTCCTTATTTATATTTTGTTGCTTCAGGAATCGGAGGTCATAATTTTGCAACAACATTGGAAGAACACAATCAGAATGTGCGCAAATGGAAATCCAGGGCAAAATAATTTGACCATCTAAAAAAACTCCACGTTATGATTCGTGGAGTTTTTTACATAATTGCCATTTCCTATGAATGATCCAAAAAAGAACGAAGCTTTTTGGAGCGGCTAGGGTGTTTAAGTTTGCGAAGAGCTTTCGCTTCAATTTGACGGATACGTTCACGAGTTACGTTAAATTGTTTACCCACTTCTTCCAAAGTATGATCTGTATTCATACCAATGCCGAAACGCATCCTCAAAACTCTTTCTTCTCTAGGTGTAAGTGATGATAGAATACGAGTGCAAGTTTCTCTTAAATTTGTATGAATAGCCATATCCAACGGTTGCAATGCGCTTTCATCAGCAATAAAATCACCTAAAGAAGAATCTTCTTCATCACCGACAGGTGCTTCCAAACTAACAGGTTCTTTTGCAATTTTCATTACTTTGCGAATTTTATCAAGCGGCATAGAAAGCCGTTTTGCTAATTCTTCTGGCACCGGTTCTCTTCCCATTTCTGCTAACATCTGACGAGAGGTTCTTACCAACTTGTTGATTGTTTCTATCATATGAACCGGAATACGAATAGTGCGAGCCTGATCTGCAATAGAACGAGTAATAGCCTGACGTATCCACCAAGTCGCATAGGTTGAAAACTTGTATCCGCGGCGGTATTCAAATTTATCAACTGCCTTCATCAATCCGATATTTCCTTCCTGAATTAAATC
>JAFUXW010000097.1 GCA_017477035.1 Alphaproteobacteria bacterium
ACGCGTATTATTTGAAGGGAATGTGTTACTATGACCAAATAACTTCGGCAGAAAAAGATCAAAGTGATACGGCTAAGGCAGAAGAAACTTTTTTGTTGCTGACGGAATTATTTCCGGATAGCAAATATGCCGAAGATGCTCGTAAAAAAATTAATTTAACGGAAGACTATCGAGCCGGTCAGGAAATGAATATTGCTCGTTATTACTTACGTGATGGTAATTACCTTTCGGCGCTGAATCGCTTTAATGTAGTGCTTGAGAACTATCAGACAACAGTTCAAATTGAAGAAGCCCTCTATCGCCAAGTTGAAATATATGCTATTTTCGGAATGAATAAATATGCCGATGGGTATTATAAAATTTTGAAAAATAATTATCCGGACGGAAAGTGGACATTAAAGGCCGAAAAAATTATGAAAAGAATTACAAGTACCGAAACAAAGAAAATAAAAGATAGTGAGCCTGAAAAAACAATGTCGGTTGAAAATACAGTTGAAAAGATAGAAGATGCAGATACCGAAGAGAAAGGCTTTTGGGGAAGAACAGCGGATATTCTTTGGCCATGGGGAAAAGATAGTGAGTCTGAAAAAGTAGCACCGGTTGAAGATACAGTTGAAAAGGTAGAAGATGCAGACACCGAAGAAAAAGGCTTTTGGGGTAGAACAGCGGATATTCTTTGGCCATGGGGAAAAGATAGTGAGTCTGATGAGGAGAAAAGCAATAAATAAATGCTGAAGTCGCTGTCAATTAGAAATGTGGTTTTGATTGATAAGTTGGATATGGACTTATCAGATGGGTTGACTGTATTAAGTGGTGAAACCGGAGCCGGTAAGTCTATACTGCTTGATTCTCTGGGACTGCTTTTAGGTAATCGCGCTGAAACGGGAATGATTAGAAACGGTTGTGATAAATTGGTGGTAAGTGCTTGTTTTGAAATTGCCGATAAATCTGGAAAACTGGCTAACTTATGTGAAGAACACGATTTGGATTTTACCAAAGAAATTGTCATTAGTCGCAGTTTAACACAAGACGGTAAAGGAAAAATTTTTTTTAATGACCAACCGATTACACAAAAATTACTAAAAGAAATCGGCGGATATTTGGTGGAAGTTCATGGTCAATTCGATAACCAAGGTTTGTTAAATCCGGCAACGCATTTGAATGTTTTGGATAATTATGGTGGTTATAGTGTTGCTTTGGCTGAAATGAGAGAAGCTTTCTTAAATTATAAAAGAGCTAAGAAGTTACGAGAAACTTTGCAAAAAGAAATTGAAGATGCAACACACGAAGAAGAAAACTTAAGGCATTGGATTAAAGAATTTGCAGTGATAAAACCGAAAGAAAATGAAAAGGAAGAGCTGGAAAAATTACGGGTTCAATTGATGAACAGTGAAAAAATCTTGGATAATCTTAATTCTGCCTATAATGCTTTGCACGGTCAGAATATTAGTGTAAGAGAGGCCTTAAGACAGGCTCAGAGTGCTGTTTCTAGAGTTAATGCAATGCTTGAAGATAAGTATTCAGAAACTTATGATTTATTGGATACGGCTCTTATTAATGCTGAAGAAGCGTCAGAGCAATTGGAAAATGCCATGCGGGAAACTACATTTAATCAAAATGATATTAATGCGGTGGAAGAACGTTTGTTTGCACTTAAAGACTTGGCACGAAAGCACAGGGTGGAAGTTGATGAGCTGGTTCAAGTATGGCAAAATATGGAAGAAAGACTCGGTAAATTAGAAAAATCGTCCGGAGATTTGATAGCACTGAAAAATGCAGAAAAAAAAGCTAAAGAATGTTATTTTAATAAAGCAAAAATCGTGCGTGAAGAACGATTATCGGCGGCTAAACTTCTTGATGATAAAATGAAAACGGAGCTTTTAACTTTGAAGATGGAAAAAGCACGCTTTGTGACAGAAGTTAAGCTTAAAGATGAAATAAATTGGAATGAAGATGGAATTGACGAAGTGTGCTTTATGATTTCTACTAATCTGGGTTCTCCTTTAGGTAATTTGAATAAAATTGCTTCAGGAGGTGAATTAGCGCGTTTAATGTTAGCATTAAAAGTTAATTTAGGTAAGAGTTCACAGATTGAAACAATGGTTTTTGATGAAGTGGATAGCGGAATCGGAGGAGCAACTGCACAGGCAGTAGGTGATAAATTAGCAAAATTAGGAGAAACGGTACAAGTGTTGGTGGTTACGCATTCTCCTCAAGTCGCTGCATACAGTAACAACCATTATAAGGTGGAAAAAACGATAAAAAACGAAGCCACGGTGACCTCAATTCATAAATTGAATGACAAAGAAAAACAAGAGGAAATTGCTCGTATGTTGGCGGGAGAGATTATCAGTGACGAGGCTCGAGCGGCGGCTAAAGTATTAATCGGAGCGTAATATGTCTGATATAAAGCACGGCATCGAAGTTATAAAAAATTATGTGAAAATTGCTCCGGTTAATCCCGGAGTATATCGTATGATTGATAAAAACGGTTCTGTTCTGTATGTCGGAAAGGCAAAAAGTATAAAAAAGAGAATTGTTGCTTACACACATTTTGACAGGCTTCCGGATCATATTAAGCGTATGGTGTCGGAAGTTGATAAAATGGAATTTATTATTGTGGAAAATGAAGCCAAAGCTCTGCTGATAGAAAATGAGCTGATTAAAAAACTTGAGCCTAAGTATAATATTTTGCTCAAAGATGATAAAACATTTCCGCACCTGACGATTAATCCTAACGATGACTTTCCGGCACTTTGTAAAAGCAGAGGAGTCCGTAAAGATAAAGCTAAATATTTCGGTCCGTTTGCAAGTGCTTCTGCTGTTAATAATGTTATGGATATTGTGCAGAAGGCATTTCGTCTTCGTTCTTGTCGAGATAATGTATTTTATCATCGCGACAGACCTTGTATGTTGTATCAAATTAAGCGTTGTAGTGCGCCTTGTGTTGGAAAAATTTCCAAAGAAGAGTATGGACAGGCAGTGTATGAGGTTATTGGTTTTTTGGAAGGAAAAAATACCAAACTTAAAGAAATGTGGTCAAAGCAAATGCAACAAGCAAGTGATGATAATGATTTTGAAAAGGCACTGATTTTGAGAGACAGAATACGGGCTTTAAGCAGTATTCAAGGTGGTTATAATGTAGAATACGCCGATATTAAGTCGGCTGACGCGGTGGCAGTGGTAAAACATAAAAATATGGTTTGTATTCAGGTATTTTTTATTCGGTCCGGTCAAAATTGCGGTAATATACCTTATTTTCCTAAACAAGCCATACAAATGGATGAAGCCGAAATTTTAGAGGGATTCATCAGTTCATTTTATGCAGAGCATGAAGCTCCAAAAGAAATTTTAATTTCACATAATTTGGAAAACTACGATTTTTTGCAAAAAGCATTGGGAACTCAGATAAAATATTTTCAAAAGGGTAATAAAGCCAAATTAATTCAACGGGCTAAAGAAAATGCCGTGGCGGCAATTGAACGTAAATTGGCAATGGCAGCTACTATTGAAACAAATTTAAGTGAAATGCAAAAATAT
>JAFUXW010000098.1 GCA_017477035.1 Alphaproteobacteria bacterium
ATCTGGCCGACAGTTTTAAAGAGATAAAAATGGAATGGAAAAACAATTTGGATAGAAATGATTTGAACAATATTGAGCAAAACTATGACATAATAATTTTGGAGAATGTGGAGAGATATACTCCGAGAATATTTGAACAAAAATTTACCAGATAGTAATAAATTTTGTTTAATTTAAGATTGTTGTGTGCATGGAGATTGACAAATGAAACAGAATTTTTTGATGAAATACAGAAATACAATTTCCTTGATTTTAGCAACTGTTATTGCTTTAGTCATTGTTGGAGCAAGTTATAAATCTTGGTATGATAAAAATATTAACATAACTTTTAATTCTGTTAATACGCGTGAAGTTACGTATAAGCTGTATTACACCACCGATTATAAAGATAAATTCAGTGCTGATAAGTTTGTTGCGAAAAAAGTTAAAATCGGAAATAATGATGTTAAAATAATACTTCCGATAGAACACTTATCAAGAATACGTTTGGATTTGGGAAATCGTCCGTCAGTTATTAATTTATCCAAATTTAAAATAAACGGAAAGGGGAGTGTTAAATTAGAAAATTTGGCCGAAAACAGATATGAAAATACAGACGGAGCAGAAATTAAAGGAGACGGTAGTATAACAATCGATTCTGAACAAAGTAATCCATATATGATTGTAAACAAAGTATTTAATATTTATGCTGGATATGATATAAATTTTGTTAAGCTGATATCATTTTTTTGCACTGTTTTTATAATATTCTATACTTTCTTTATGTTGGCCTTATATAGAAAAAGGAAGAAAAAGAAAGAATTTTACGATTATTATTAAAGTTTTGTTGTATAAAATGAAAAGGGCGCTTGACATATTTAGCGCTCTTTTATACTCTATCAAGAGTTTTTTATAGTCTATGGAGAAAAAAATGAAAGTTGGAATTATCGGAACTGGTTATGTCGGTCTTCCTACCGGAGTTGGGTTGGCAGAGCTTGGTAATACAGTGGTTTGCGTTGATAAAATTAAAGAAAAAATTGATGATTTGAAGGCCGGTAAACTCACTATCTATGAAGATGGATTGGCCGAGTTATTTGCAAAAAATACTGCAAACGGCAGACTGACTTTTACAACATCTATGCGTAAGGCTATTGAAGGAGCAGATTTGGTGTTGATAGCTGTTGGAACACCTCCCCATCCGGTGACACATGAAGCAGATTTGAAGTATATATATGCCGCAGCTACCGAGTTGGCCGAGTATTTGACCGATTATACCGTAATTGCAACAAAATCAACCGTTCCGGTCGGAACTGGTGATAATATTGAGCAACTTATTACTTCTAAAAATAAAACAGCTCGTTTTGATGTGATTTCTTTGCCTGAATTTTTGCGCGAAGGTTTTGCTGTTCATGATTTCTTTAATCCAGATAGAATAGTTGTTGGTACAAATTCTGAAAGAGCGGCCAATGTGATTAAAGAATTATATAAACCTTTTGAGGGTAAAACCAATATGTTATTCGTGTCTCGCCGCTCAAGCGAAACCATAAAATATGCTTCTAACGCGTTTTTAGCTATGAAAATTCACTATATCAATGAAATAGCAAATTTCTGTGAAAAATCCGGCGCCGATGTTAGCGAAGTGGCGAAAGGCATGGGATTGGACAGCCGAATCGGTAACAGATTTTTAAATGCCGGTATAGGCTTCGGTGGTTCTTGTTTTCCGAAAGATACAATGGCTATGTCTTTTATGGGGAGAATGGCCGGAACGCCGATTGAATTGATAGAAACTACTATTGCCGGTAATAAAAAACGTAAAGAACAAATGGCAGAACGTATATTAAAGGCTGTTAAGGATATTTCCAATGCCAAAATAGCGGTATGGGGATTGGCATTTAAAGACGGGACAGATGATTGTCGTGAAAGTCCGGCAATGGATATTGTAGGAGAGTTGTTGCAACATAAGGCAGATATTGTGGCTTATGATCCTAAGGCTATGGGAACTGCTTGTCAGATTTTGGGCGATAAAATTGCTTATGCTGATGACATGTATGCAGCGGTGAAAGATGCAGATGTTTTGGTTATTTTGACAGAGTGGAAAGAATTTTCAGACGCTGATTTGGAAGGACTGTCTCAATTAATGCGCAACAAGAAAATTTTGGATTTTCGCAATATGTTGAATGCCAAAGATGCCGTTAAATTTGGATTTGAATATCAATGTATTGGAAAAACGGTTGGTTAGATACACTGGTTTGAACTTATGAAAAAATATCTTTGGATTTTAGGTGTTTTATTTTTTGGCGGACTTGCCGGTTTTGCTCTTTTCGCGACTGATAGTTTTAAACGAACTGAACGTAAGAGTTATGAGCCGGCTCCGCTGACTTTTGTTATTGACTGGGAAATATCTAAGCCTGTGGTGTTACAAGTTATATACCTCAAGGATAAGAATGATGTTTTCAGCCAAAGAAGGTCTGTGTGGAAACATGTAAATCCAGAAGATAAACACGTAGAGTTAGTTATACCGGCTAAAAGGATTTATAATTTCCGGGTTGATTTTAAGTCTAAACCAGGGAAAATAGTTATCAAGAATATTGAAATTAAAGGTGATATGTACCTTAATTTTAATCATTGGGAAGATTATCGTTATGCCAATATGGATAAAACCAAAATTAATGATGATAACTATTTAGAGATATATTCGGAACAAGATGATCCGCATATGGTGTTCTTATATCCGTTTGTGCTTGATGAAAAGAAGCCAACATCAGAACAGAATATGATGAAATTTAATGAAAAGAAAACAGCTCAGCACTCACAAAAACTTAATCATAGTAGGCAGCAAGCCAAGCCTGATAAAAGAAAGGCAGAAAAGAATGAAAATACTAAATCAGGTAAAGCAGTAGCTACAACTGAAGAAAAGCAGTCAGTGTTGTCTGATAATAAGTCTACAACAGATGATAAAAAAACTGTAATCAATGAAAAAGATTATGATGAAGATAGTGCAAAGCATGATAATGATATTATAAGTAATCCTAATATAAAATTGATTATGCCTGTAGAAAGAAAGCCTATCAGAACAACAAAAAAACAGATCAGCTCCAAAAGAAATTCTATTAGGAAGAGAAGAAGATAAATAAATAAAGTGAAAGGCGCTGATGAACAGACGTCTTTTTTAAACCTTGCAATAATTTACTGCAGATTCATGCTTGAAAAATATTTTGCCCAACTGTATTTAAACTGACGTTTAAATTAATCAGTTGATGTGAGATAACTATTCGATTTTTAATAAAATTTTTGTAAGGCAAAAAATACCGATTCAGCAAGTGTGCTTATTTTTGCAATAAAAATGTGCAAGGGCCGTCATTGACAAGTGCTACCTTCATATCGGCTTGGAAAATACCTGTTTTAACCGGTATACCAAAACTACGCAGTTGCTCAACAAAATATTCATACAGCGGTTCGGCATCATGGGGCAGGGCTGCAGTATCAAATCCGGGACGATTACCACGGCTCAAATCTGCAGCTAAAGTAAATTGGGAAACTGCCAAAATTTCGCCTTTAACATCCATAACAGATAAATTCATCTTATCGTTTTCATCGGTAAAAATCCGGAAATTTGCCACTTTTTTTGCCAGATATTCTGCTTTGCTTTTATCATCGCCTTTTTCCACTCCGATAAGCAGTAAATAGCCGTCTGCAATTTTAGATACAATTTTTCCCTCAACAGTCACAGAAGCAGAAATAACTTTTTGCACCAATACTTTCATTTTTACTCCTGATAAAATATGTAAGATAGAATGATAGAAGCAATAATTCCGACCAAATCGGCAAACAAGGCACATGGCAATGCTGAGCGGGTTTTAGAGATTTTTACCGCACCGAAATATAGAGCTATTACATAAAATGTTGTTTCAGTCGAGCCTTGCACCACAGAAGCTACAAAAGCCGGAAAACTGTCGGCACCGTAATTTTGCATGGTTTCTATCATCATTGCTCTGGCACCATTACCTGAAAGCGGTTTCATTAATGCGGTAGGCAAAGCCGGAATAAAATCAGTATTAAAGCCGAGCAGTGCAAAGAATTTTCCAAAACACCATACAATACCGTCAAGAACTCCGGAATAGCGTAAGACAGCAATTGCCGTCAGCATTGCAACTAAATATGGAATAATTTGCACGGCAATTTGAAATCCTTCTTTGGCGCCGTTTATGAATGTTTCATAAAGGTTTAGTTTTTTGATTGCACCATATAATAAAAATAAAGTAATAAATCCGAGAATTAAAGCATTTCCGCAAGTTTCGGAATATTTAAGACGAATATCAGCATCAAGTGTGGAAAAATACCAAGCAATTCCCCCAACTATTGCCGTTAATCCGATTAAAGCGCTTAAGATAGTGCGATTAAATATTTTGAGTTTTTGTGCGAAGGCAACTGCTAAAAAACCGGCTATGGTGGAACAGGAAGTTGCCAAAAGTATCGGCACAAATACCGCAGACGGATTAACAGAACCTTGAAGCGAACGATACATTAAAATGGAAATAGGCAAGACAGTAATTGCCGAAGCGTTAATAACTATGAACATAATTTGTGCGTTAGATGCTTGTTCTTTTTGTTTATTTATTTCTTGGAGTTGTTCCATTGCCTTCAGTCCCATTGGGGTTGCTGCATTGTCAAGACCTAAAATATTTGCAGCCATATTCATTACAATTGAGCCAATGGCTGGTGAATTTTCAGGAACTTCTGGCATAATGACTTTGAATAAAGGTTTTAAAGCTCTAGCCAACACATCGGTTAATCCTGATTTTTCGGCGATTTTTAACAGTCCAAGCCACAAACAAAGCATACCGGTTAAATTAAGAGCCAGTTGAAATGCATTGGTGGCAGTGCTGAAAAGTTGATTGACAATTTCAGACCATATTTGCGTGTTACCAAAGTAGAATGCTTGCACACAAGCACCTATAAAGCCGACAATAAAAAATGAACTCCAAATTATATTAAGCATAAAAAACCTCTCTTCATTAATAGCGCTATTTTACGTTGTTTAACGGCAGATGCAAACATTTTTCCTTTGTTATACCGATAATAAATAAATGTCATATTCAGATACAAACATTTTAAAGCAAAATAAAAGTTGATTATTTAAATATTTTAACCTATGATTGTAAAAAAAGGAGGATAAAATGAAGTGGTTTTTAATTTTGGCTTCGATAATATTTTTAATCACGAATACGGCAAATGCAAGAAATATTAACTATGGTTATAATAGCAGAGGCCGATACGTTCCAGTAGAAGTGAATAACGAGAGGGTGGAATATGGTTACAATAACAAAGGTGATTATGTACCTACATCAATCGGAAATAAAAGAATAGAATATGGTTACAATAACAAAGGTGATTATGTGCCTACATCAATCGGAAATGACAGAATAGAATACGGTTATAATAACAGAGGAGAATATGTTCCTACATCAGTAGGAAATGAACGTATCGGATATGGATATAATAACAGAGGAGATTATGTGCCTACATCAGTTGGAAATGAACGTATAGGATATGGATATAATGGCATGGGCGAATATGTTCCTACTTCTATCGGAGGGTATTAAAAAATATTATTGACAAAAAAATGTAAAAGTTGTAGTATGGCAACAATTGTGAAGGGAAAATGATATGACATTTAAAGAAAAGCATTTGTTACCATTGGCTTTAGCTGCAACTTTAACAGCAAGTTGCTCTGATGAGAATGGCTTTTTTAAAAAAAATGAGGTAAGTTTGGGACTGCTTGATGAGCGTCCGTTAAAAGAGAAAGATAAGTATAATACTGAAGTTATATTGTATCAGATTGATATTCCTTTGTATAATAAAAATGGGGACAGGTTGTCCGGACAATATGTTTTAACTCGCGGATTAAAAAAGTCAGGATATAAATCTCAACAGAAACCAGACCAAATGAAAGTAAAACCAGTCTATATAAATGATAGTCCAAATGCCTATTATGTTAAGGTTGACGATAATAATGCCATATATACTGAATGTGGTTTTTGCGGATTGTTTACGGACTATAATAAAAAAGCAGTAATTGTGGCTGATAATAATATTTCCCGTTTTACTTCCGAGTTAAATGTAAAAGAGATAAGCAGTTCTTCGCGCACCGAGAATCGCAAGAGTTACACTCGCGTAAATTCGGAAGATATGGAATTTGAAGCGTCTGATGGAATTGATACTTTGAATATTAATAATATAAAAAAAGACACATCTGTTGTTGATATAACAGATGTGGATACTGCTCAAAATAAGAGTTTATATGAAGATGAAAGATTCTTAGATTCTTTGAAATATGCACGACAAAAAGGTATGGATATCCGATAAGGACAAGTAATTTAATAATATCAATAACTTTGATTTTAGTTCAATCGTGTGAGCAATTATTGTAATTGTTCCTGTTGTTTATAAATTGCAAAATTGATTGAAATTGCGACGCTCCCCAATATAATATATAAAATATTTTTTGTTTTAAGGGGAGTTTTATGAAATTATCAAATCTGGTAAAAGCAAATATAATAAAATTTTGTTGTTGTTTCTTTGGTTTTTACTTGTTCATATTGTTTTTTAGGCTATTTACTACAGCAAGTTCATTAAATTTTTGGTGGTATCAAGGATACCATATTTTATCAGCTTTAGTTTGCGCTTTTATCTGCGCACTATGGAAATATAATATTATAAATATCATTTTACTTGCACTTATATCGTTATTATGGAGTTTTGCCGCTTTGTGTAAAATAGGAGCAGGAATGGTATTAACAGAGCGTGAAATTGTGCAAACTATTGAAGTAGGGGTATCATTTTACGCAATTTTTTCAATAATTCGCTATATAATAAGCTATTGTAATAAAAAATGGATTTCGTATACTTTAAATCTATGTAATAATATTGCATTTTCTGTGGCAATGTTGCCCTCATTGTTGGTTATCGGCTATTATGTAGTAAGCGATAAGCATATGTTGTCTGCAAATATTCTGTTAACTTTATTTCAGACCAATTATGAAGAAGTTGTTTCTTATTTGGTGGAACAAAATATTGTGGTGTGGATACTATCGGTACTTGCCATAATAATTATAATGACATTTTTCATTTATCTTTTTTCTAAAATAAAAAGGAATAGTGACAATTTCAAAATGTTAACCTGTAACATTATATTGATGACATATATGGTAATCTCCGTATTTCCTAAGCTCAGCTCAAGTTTTGTTATAGGTATGATAGAAAGAGTTTCCGATACTCTGCAGGAATATAAAGAATATAACAATATAAGCGCTGCTCGTGCAAAAAGAATAAGTCATTTGCATTCGGTTATTAAATATAATGAACAGCCGCAGCTTCACGTTTTGGTAATGGGAGAATCAACCGTAAGACACCATTTATCTGCATTCGGTTATAGCCGACAAACTACCCCGTGGCTTGATAAATTGATAGAGCAGAATAAAAATGTTGTGTTGTATCCTAAAGCATATTCAAACAATATTCAGACAGTTATGTCCGTTCAATTTGCGCTCACTTCACAGAACCAATATAATAATTCGGTGTTGACTGATGCTTACTCCATTACAGAGGTTGCTTCAGCTGCCGGCTATGATACGTATTGGATTTCGAATCAGATGCATCATAAATCTTACGATACCCCGATTAACACAATAGGAAACGGAGCAGATCATCAAGTATATATAAATGAATTTTGGGGAAATAAATTACTGACTATGTATTATGATGAAAAGTTGGCAGATTATTTTCCTGAGATAAAAGAAAATAGTAAAACATTTATTATATTTCACTTGATGGGGTGTCATAATGTATATAATGATCGTTATCCGGAAAGTTATGAGTTCTTTAAAGATGGAAATGATGATAGAGTAAATGCTTATGATAATTGTGTCAGATATAATGATTATGTTTTATCACTGTTATATGAAAAAGCAGTTCAAAATCCGAATTTTATGTCATTTACATTTTTATCTGATCATGGTGAAGATCCTGATAAAGGCTTAACTCACGATTATTCAAAATTTACATGGAATATGGCTCATATTCCGTTTTTTAACATATTTTCGCAAAAATTTGCCGAGCAAAATACGGAAATTATAAATACTTTAAAAAATAATTCCGGTAAGTATTGGACCAGTGATCTGCTTTATAATGAAATGCTTCATATATTGGGTATTTCCAATGCTCCGGATGAAAATGAATATTTTGATATATCATCGGTTTATTATAATATGCCATACGATAAATTGACTATAATTGAAGGACAGAGATATATTAAGGATGACAACGATAAATAAACAAAATTCCATAGGCGTTAATTGATAGGATTCTGTTTCTGCATAAAAAAGATAATGTATTAATAAATTGTGGGATTCTGTTAATATAACTTGAAAAAAAGAATTAATTTTTGTAACAATTAATATTGAGAATAAAACAAATTAGAAAGGATATTATAATGCAAGAAAGAACAATGGAATTTGAAAAAATTAAAGAAGGTGAAAAACTTACGTATAAAATCAAAGGTCGGCTAGATACGGCTACTTCACCTGAATTAGCGGCTGCTCTTGAATTAAACGGAGTTAAGGAATTGGTTTTTGATATGTCAGAGGTCGATTACGTTTTTTCAGCCGGATTAAGAGTATTTTTACAAGCTCAGAAAACTATTAATGCCAATGGTGGAACTATGAAGTTGGTTAATGTTGAACCATCGGTAAAAGAAGTGTTTAATATCGTAGGATTTACCGGAATTATGGA
>JAFUXW010000014.1 GCA_017477035.1 Alphaproteobacteria bacterium
AGATATGTTGTGCAAGATGTTCATAAGAGATTTTTTCTTTTCTGCAAAGTCTTTCTAAGCGTGCCGGATAATCAATAGCTGTTGTTGCACTATAATTCTTTGATTGTAAGTATTGTTCAAATTGTTTTTGCATGGTATTTTCCTTTCATAGATAGTTTTATTACTCATTAACTATTTATATTATGACGTGTATCTATTTGAAAATACATAAGAATTTTACTAAAATGTGCATTTTTTTACTATTTTTTGCGTATAGTGAATCAAACCATTGTATTTAAATAAAAAAATAAACACCAACCCCGTGCGTAACTTGGTATTTAAATGAAAAAACTTGCAAATTTAATGAATTGGCAATAAAATTTATGCTATATGCAAGGTGAGAAAGGCTTTATTATGGACTTTTTAACTAAAGAAAATGCTGATAATCTTGATTTAATCCGTGAGATTTTGGCGGATAACGATTTCAAGGATATTCAAAATATCACACGTTTGCAAAGCGGTTCGCGCTCGGTTGCTTATTATGCCGATGATTATATTGTGCGTTTCCCGAAAGCTGAAATAATTTGGCAGACAATGCAACGTGAAAAAGTGATAATTGATATGATCTATCCGCATTTAATGCCGTATTTCGATGGTAAAATCCATAAAATTGAGCTGGTTGAAGGCAAATATCCGTTTTCCATCTCTAAACGTTTTTACGGTAAAATTTGTGACGGGCGACCGGAAAGTGAATATGCCGTTTTATATCAAAATTTGAGTGTTAAACAGCAAGCAAAGCTGGCACAAGATATTGCGACGTTCTTTCATTTAATGCACCAAATTGATTATAAAAAGCTAAATATGCCGGAGCCGACCGAGGCTATTGATAATTGGGACGTTAGCACAAGAGAAGATTTTGATTATGCCAGTGTCAGAGAAGCTTTATTGCCGCATAAAATCGATTTAGATTACTATAAACCGACTTTGCCAAATACCGATAAAGCCTTATGCCACAACGATTTAAGCGGCTCTAATCTGTTACTCAATCCCGAAAGCGATGATATTCTCGCCGGCATTATTGATTTTGGAAACGTGGTTGTTATGCCAAAATATCAGGATTTTTTCCCGCTTTCAAAATTGACCGCAAATTGGCGATTGATACGCTGACGGAATATAACAAATTGACAATTTCAAAAATAGAGCCAAAACAACTTGATTATATGGCTTTATGCTACATCGGCTACGGACTGTATAAAACAAAAGACAATTCCTCGCCGTATTTTATGAAACTCTTAAAGCCGTTTTTATAAGGAATTTACCATGGACTTGAGCGATTTTGATTTACCTTTTGCCACAGAGAATGCGGTTGAACTTTCCGGCGGTTCTCGTTCCAAAGGCTATTGTGCCGGAGGCTATATTGTGCGTATTCCGCTCCGAGAGGATTCTCTAACAGAGCAAAAGCGTGAAGCCGAAATTTCCGCTTTAATGCAAGAATATTTGCCAGAAAATCTGAAAAGCAAAGTAACGAATGTGCGATTTAACGGTAAATGCGCCTATCATAAAGAGATTCAAGGCGAATTGTTAGAAGCGTATCAGATCAAAAATAACTATTCTGCTATGGATAGCAAACAACGCCATCAGTTAGCTTCGGATATAGCTGAACTTTTGGCGGCTGTTCACAATATACCTTTGGAAAAAGTGCAAGCAGTTACGCAAAAATACGCAAAAATTTGCCGCAACGAAAATAAAACCGTGCAAAATGATTTTGATTATTCTACCGCAAAGGCTCGTATTTTGGAGGTAAGTGGCGGAAAAATCAACTTGGATAAATTCAAAACAACAATTCCGACTGATGGATTGGCTTTGTGTCATAATGATTTGCACGCCGGTAATATGGTCGTAAAAGATAACAAATTAAACGGATTTATTGACTTTGGCGAGGCTGGTGTAAATCCGCGCATTACAGACTTTTTCCATTTTTATCGGCTTGATCGCGACTTAGCCGTTGATGTAATTAAGGAATACAACAAAATATCGGATTATAAAATTGACATCAAAGCGGCAGATTATCAGTTTTTAAGCAATACCGGTTATACGCTTGAAAAACGCAAAGACCGCCCATCATTTAAGCCGGAAGTCGCCAAAGTTTTAGAAAATTTTGCCGGTAGTTATCAAAAAGAAATATTGGCTCAAAAACAGATTAAGAATGCTAAGAGCGGACTTTGTTTATAAGCTGCGCCTGTATTTGCTTTTGTGTTGCCGTATATAATTCGCGATATTGAGAGATGTTCGGCAAGTCGTCATATTGCTTGTCAAACAAGGTTTTTTCTCTGTTTTTCGGATTAGCTAAACGGCTGTAAAATGTCTGCAACCTGTTTCCGCTATTTGGCTCATACAAACTTTGTGCCTCGGCAAAGTCGTTTAATATCGGATTATCGCCTTTTATTTTATTCACTTCGGCAATCATTGCCGATTTATCAGCGGTGTCAGCTTTAATTTTACGGACGGTTGCGCCCTCATTATCATAAGCATCTAAAAGCATCTGCGGCGTGTAGCCCATTTCTTTAACTTTAGAAAACGAAAAATCGTAAAGCTTGGCAAAATCAACCCTGCCGTTATCCTTAAACAGTTTATCCGCACCGTTTTGCTTAATATCAGCAATTACACGTTTAGTTGCACCCCAATCGCAATATGCGGCCCCGAGTTTACTGTTTATCAAGGCATTTGACATAAAGGTTGAGGTTTGCGTAACCATTTTTTCGACCTTATCAATAACTACAGGATTACCGCTTTTAACTGCCATTGCCATCATATACGCACCGGCAAAGGCATTCGCATGAATTTCCCGATAGCCGCGCATTACAATATCACGGACTTTTTGCGAATGTTCATCGGTTGCATTTTCCAACTTTTCCATAATATTCGGATAAAATTTTTGGTGTTGCATAACGTGAGCAAGCTCGTGAATGTCGGTATAAAGCGAGTACATCGGATTTTCTACAAAACCGCAAAATGAAACAATGTCTTGCTTTTCGCCGTTAGGTTTGGCAAAAACATAACCGGCAGCAAAGTTTATCGGCACTTCTTCGGTTAAAGTTTGTTGCAGGCTTTCTTTTTGCTTTTCGTCCGTGAAATTAAAGCCGTCAATAAAATCATCTATCTTTTTGGAATCTGCAAAACCGGAAGCATTACACAAATCTTCCGAAAAAGCCAAGTGATGCGTAAATTTATCAGGATTAAGCGACTGCGCCAAATTTTCTTGTTCCGCCACTAAAAAATCCTTAACCTTATGCTTGTACTCCGGCTGATAGCCTTTTCCGCTTAATAAATCTTTGATGTTCTTATAAACCGAGGTGTCGTCATAAGGCATATTGACGATATCTACAAAATCGTCAATCGGATTATTGAAGTCGTCTAAACTAAAATCGCCAAAATCCATCGGCTTGGCAATTTGCAAACTCAAATTTTCACGTTTACCGCCTTTATAAAGCACGGCAACATTTTCTTCTGTAGGCTCAAAATATTTAATTCCAGGCTGTCCGTTTTTTTCGCCGTTTTTGCCGACAAATCCGCAATGTTCGTAAAACTTACCGGCTCCCCAAGTAGCATGAACTTCAACACGACCATCGCAACCTTTTTCAAGGCTCATTTCATAAGCACGTTGTAAACCTACACGCCCGTAACCATGACCTTGATTTTCAATTGTACCGAAACCGTCAATTTCCAAAACAGGCTTTAATTGCTCGGTATCGCCGATAAACCATGAATCCGGATAAATCTGACTTTCACCGCGAGAAGACGTTTTTTGTTTATGCACGCTGACATTCATCTGACCGACAGTTTTATCGCCGTCCACCATATCAAAAGCATACATCTCACCAAAATCTATGTTCAACCCGTCATTTGTCATTTATATTCCTCTTTTTTCTCTTTTACACTATTTTTTGTCAAAAATCAAGAAAAATCACACCTAACTGTTTACGCGTTGGCCATTTTCGTAATTGTATCTGGCGATTTTTATATCGCGCTTGTGTTGCTCGAAATGGTCTTCTAATTCACGGCGAACATTGCGCAAAAGCGATTCATCTTTCGGAGCTTTATCAATCGCCTTAATCAGCGACATACCGCGTTTGCCGTTTAATACCGCATTCATCATATTACGCTCGGTTGCATCCAACGCCATAAATAAATTAACAATCAGATTTTTTAAGGCCGTGTTACCCTCTAACGGTGGTTTTGAGCCGAATTTATCTTCCAAAAACCCGATAAACTTTTGGCGCAAACCTTCTTCTTCGCGTTTATGATTAACTTTTAAAGTATTGCCATCAAAACCGGTATTTTCTCTAAAAGAAACAGCTCGCGCATCACCGCGCAATTCGGCCATTTTAGCCGTATTTTTGCGCTGTTCCGGATTTAAGCATTCTTCACACCGCCACGTTACATCTTGCGATGTTTCTAATTTTCGCATAAATAAGGCGCAAAAATCATGCCAACCTTGTAGGTACGGACAAGTTTCAGGACAATTCTTATTATTTTCTTCAGTCATTTTGCTCCTCACGCAAATATTTAGGCGGAATGTAGCCGTCTTTAAGTACAATCAAATAATGCCTCACCACAGCATATAATAAATCTTTGGCGGCATCTACTTTTTCCCAAGTTAAAGGTGACAAGTCGATTTCTTCCGGTTTGACCTCAAAGAATTTTTCATTATATCCGCCGGCATCCGAGCCGTTTTTGCACCAAATTGACTCAACAAGTCCAGCTTTGATTAAATCATCAAGCTCAAACGAAAACAATGCCGAGCGGTCAACAATCGCTTTTAGCACCGCATCATTGCCTTGCCATTTTATCGGCTCGGTTAAACACGAAATCGCGCGAGAACGACCGGCAAAGGTCTTATCAAGCCATGCCATAATATCATCACGATTTTCCGAACCGGCACGATGAGCATAAGCACGTAAATCACGCGGGCCTTTGGATATTGACAGCAGGCCTTTTTCTTTCACGGTATTTTCTTTTGGTGCGTAGTGGTATAGTTTCATTTTTACTTTCTTTTTTTATTGTTGAATTTCCCACAAGTGTTGGAATTGTCCGCCGGATTTCAATAAATCTTCGATTTTGCCTTGCTCGATGATTTTGCCCTTGTCCAAAACAATAATTCTATCCATCTCTTTTAATGTTGACAAGCGGTGTGCAATCGCAATAACCGTCTTGTCTTTCATTAACTTTTTCATGGCTTTTTGAATGTAGTTTTCCGATTCACTATCGAGTGCCGAAGTTGCCTCATCCAACAGTAATATCGGCGAATTTTTTAAGATAGCGCGAGCTATTGCAACGCGTTGTCTCTGTCCGCCAGAAAGTTTCACTCCTTTTTCACCGACTTTTGTTTGATATCCTTTCGGCAATTCTTTGATGAAATCATCGGCATAG
>JAFUXW010000099.1 GCA_017477035.1 Alphaproteobacteria bacterium
ATCCACTACGATGAATCTGCGAATGCATAGCTCCGGCCTCTGCACTGCGGTTGTAAGCTCCGGTACTCATAGTGCGTTCCATTTGTTTTAATTTAAGTTTATCCATATACTTGTCAAAGTGAGCTTGCGTAAAGCCAGCCATAGCTTTATCTTTATTGATATTATTCCCCCATTCTCCTTTATGGTTTAGCGGTGTCATGAAACTGTTTTGGTTGATGGCGTGTTCACTGAAACCGCCATCGAAATCATATTGGAAAGTCCCGTCTTTTTGCTTGGTTGCTGTTTGAACTGCATGGAAAACACCATTTGATTCATTAAGAGTGGTATTTCCTTCACTGTCTATTGTTTCCGCAGCAATAAACATTTGGTCACCAATCATCACCGCCTGAATATTTTTAGTTTCTACGATTTTTTCCACATCTTTACCGTCTATTCTTTCTTTAACTTTGGATATTTGATTAATGGTAACGCGACCGTTTTCATCAATATTGACCTTTGTATCAGGATTACTCAAATCGAGCTTTAATCCTCGTGCTTCCATAGTTTTGGCAATTAAAACCTTAGCAGCTTGTTCCGGATTTTTCATATTCTTTTGCATTTCATTGAAAGTATCCAGATTAATGGTTCCGTCTTTTCTTACCAAATCACGATTAAAGAGGTTAAAATCTTTCATCTCGGTATGCGCCTCGGTAACATTGCCCATAGCATCTGTTTTTTCTATAGTGCGCGATGTTGCTGTATTAACAATACGATTTGTTCCGTATTGTTTTTTTGTTTTTTCCACGGCTTTGCCTAAACCTAAGTAAGAGCGGGTAAATCTGGTCTTGTAGGCGGCTATTTGTCCGTTTTCATCAAGACGGAACGTACTCTTGCCGTCAGCAGTGCTATATACCAAATTACCGTCTTCGTCTTTGGTAGCTATCATATCCTCATATCCGGTTACTTTACCGAAAATACGGTGGCGTGCGCGATATTTTACATTACCGTTTTCATCTCTTACCTCATTACCATCTTTATCTAATACCTTTTCAAACGCTTTATCGGATTGAGAGCGCTTGTGAGTTTCTCTGGTTAATGACCAACGTCCGTCTTCCCCTTTAGTAGCCGAAAATTTAATATCACGTCCAAATATACGAAAACTACCTTTGTGCGAAATTTTGTTGCCATCTTCATCAGAATCTGTTGATGAATTTTTTCCAAATTTTGAAGCTAAAGCTCCAACTGCGTGGTTTTTCAGACTTCTGTATTGATTTCCGACGTAGTAATTGAGCCCTGCTCCTACTGCTCCGGCGGCTTTTCCTGTTGTATATATGGCTGCTTTTCCTGTTTTACCAGCAGCATCCATTACAGTTCCACCAACCATACGGCCGATACCTTTGCTACCACCTAATCCTGGTGAAGAAGCAAATTTTTCGGCCATTGATTTAGCTTCATCAAAAAATACATAGCAGAAGAAGCAAACTGCGGCAACGCGGATAAATCCCATTCCATACCAAGCCAATCCTTTAAATCTAACAAACATCGTGTGATTATTGTCAGGTCCGTTTGCACCGTCTCCCAAATTTATATTCAGCCAATTTTGTAATTGTTGGTTGATAATATAAATTATAATTGCCATAAATACAAAGTTGAACATCGCATTCATAAAGAAATCCCAAACAATTTTCAGGTATTTTGAGGTAATCTTAAATGCGTAAGCTCCTATAGCGCATGGTGCCAGTGCCGCCGCTATGCATAATTGCAACACACAATCGACCAAACACCATGGAAATGTCAGCAACAAAACAATCCCCGCCAACCATAGGAATATACCGGTAGTAACATATCCTAGATGCGGTACATTCAGCGATTTAACCCAAAGGTGGTCATGGAATCCCAAACAAACTGAAAAATTACCGAGTTTCATTAATAAACTTGTAGAATCTTCCAAATGTTTAATACTGCACACAATAGATTCTCCAAGTTCCTGAGATAGACCTCCTTGTGGGTTTCCGGTTCCGGAATAACCTTTTTCAGTACTGTATCCTTTAATATTTTGCATATAATCGGCAGATTTTTCGCAGGTAGATGCACTGTTCAAGTCGTCAATAAAGTTCATCCCCGTCATCATCACCGGATTTAAAGTTAAGTCCATAATATAAAACAGAGAGGTGGTACTGCTTAAGATTAATGCAACAACAGCTACTCTAAATCCCTGAAATAAAATTCCTTTAGCCATCTCACCTGAATTCGTAGCATTAAAAGAGGCCAATTGTTTTAGCAAATAGATTGCGAGCCAAATTAAGAAACCGATTTTAACAAAATTCAGGGTAGGATCCAAAAGTCCGTTATCTGCCATTAATGCAATTTGACTGGCAGCATTGAACATAGTTTTAAACAAACCGCAGAATATACATTTTTCACTATCCAAATAATCAGAATATTTACAACTGGAAGTAGCCCCGCTGGAATCTTCACCCTGAATAGCTCCTTGAGTTGCTGAAGCACTGCCGAAAGGTATAGGACCTCCATTTCTGGTGCCGCATTTTTCTCCGGCACAACCGCCACATAATACTGATGCACTTTGACAAGATGGTTGCATGACACGGCTTGTGCTGGCTTGAGTTCCGTTTACGGCATCTCCATCCCATAATTCAAAGTGCAAATGAATACAGAACGCACCGGCATGACTGGTTCCGCCGTTACACATATTTAAGCAACCACTCTTACCACCATCTTGTGACGGATGATCACACGTTTTTCCGTTCCTTAATTTATTGGAGCCGCCGACAATTCCGATAACATCATCTTTTTTCACTGTTCTTCCCATAGCGGCTGACGGATTGGCATCAAATGTTATATTTTCTCCATTACCTTTGGCTACTCGCCAAAGATGACGATAAATAGTTAAATAATGTTTATTATCACTACCCGTACATTTTTTATCATGTAATATGGCTAACGTTCTGCCGCTTCCGTTATTCCAAGCTGCATGAACTATTTGACCATCGGCGGCGGCAAAGGCTTTGGAATTGGTATAACCGCTGGCACCGATGTCCGTGCCGTAGTGATTTCTTTTACCATTTGATCTCCATCCAGCCATTGTGTAATTTCCGGTACCGGCTTCAATCGGCATAGAATTAAAGCAACCGTTTGACGAATTTCTTTTTATACATTGTGTATCTAATTTTGTAGATGAATTTCCTTCAAGTTTATTTCCGCTACTTGCAATTCTACATCCCCCCTGAGCTTGGTTTTTATCAACTTGTGCACAAGAATGATCACACTGTGAAGATTTTCCGGTGCCTTGTGCATTAACGCTTAACGCAAAAAACAATGTAATACAACACATAACAATACCAAGGATAAATGACTTTGCAAAGTCATGATTGACTTTTTGCCGTACATTATTTTTCAAGCTTTTTATCATTTCAATCAGTCCCCTAATCATCATCGTATGTGTTAATTGATTTAAAGTAATCTCTGTCTTCCTGAGATGCTTCTTTCTTTCTCTCTTCGGCATCGTGTATGTCTTGCCAACTTGTCCACTTATGCCCGCTCTTGCTCTCGTTATTTTGCAGACTTTGACCAAAGTCTTTTAAGACATTACCAAATATACTGGCGGTTCCCTCTGCTGCCCGTTTAATATCTTGTCCGGTTCCTTTGACTGTGCGAGCCGCAGTTCGCAGAACGACTTGTCCGGTCTTTTTTAAGATAACTTTGTCCTCTTTGGCCTTTTTCAAGGCTTCCCAACCATTAGCAAGTTTATTGACGTTATTAATAGCACTGTTAATCGGGTGTCTTACTCCTTTACCCAGGCTTTCGGCTATTTTGAATGGAGCAGACAGTAATGCTGACGGTTGCAAACTTATAGGGGATTTGTCGGCATCTTTCCAAGCTTCTTTTGTAGCTTGAGCAAGTTTCCTCTTCTCTTCACCCATAAACATCCGCATAGCTTCGGTTGTTACCACATTTTCCGGTGTATTCTTCAAGCTCTGAATATCATTATAAACCGTTGCCGCCGCACCGGCTACAGCATTTTTAGTGGTATTTTGGATATTAGTTGCCATATTTTGCGCACCGGATTTTATATTTTTTCCTGCAGTTTTCAAATCTTCCACAATATCATCACCGGTTTTCATATTTTCCGGATTTCCTGCCATCATTTGTCCGGTATTATAAACAGCAGCTGCAGCTCCGGCTGCCATATTACGAGCACCAGTTTTGATACCTTTTCCGGCGGCTTTCAAATCACCTTTAACACTGTCGAAAGATTGATTGATGGCACCTTTTACATCATCACGAGTGATTATATCATTAGGGTTATCTTTTCCCAACACTTGTTTGTTATACAAGTTAATACCTGCTGCCGCAGCGTCAGCCGCAGCATTTTGCAGTTGACCGCCTCCGTGAGCAACTTTATCTTCTGCCCAATTGCCGGCTTTTTTGAATGCTTTATCAATTTTATCATCCCATCTTTTTTCTACTTCTCTGCGCGTAGAATCTTTTGTAAAAGAGAATAACAGTCCAACATTGGTAAAACCTTTAACCAAACTTCCCACTCCTTGTACCGCCTGATTTGTCTTTTCTCCCAATTTACCCATAGCATTATTGTAGGTTCTGCGTGGATTGGTAACTGCGCTTGCAAATTTCTTAACTCCTCCGGCGAGCTGAGCCCGTCCTTCCTTAGAGCCGAGTGCCGCTATTCCGCCACCAAGGCCGGCAATAGCACGTCCGGTTTGGGTTTTAGCCACATCTCCGACAAACGATGCTGCCGGTTTTACAGTGTTAGCGGCAACCATACCTACGGCTTGTGTTCCCATATGGTGCATCGGACTTTCAGAACCGAAAACAGAATCGCTGAAAAAGTAATCAAGATAGTCATTAACGCTTGAAGCTAAAATCTTAAAGCCAAAGATTAATCCGAATGCAACAACCAAAAAATGCATACGGTCAAAAGCAAAGTTATCTATCAACGTTTCAGTTTTTTTATCGGCAATAGCTTTCCAAAAAGCTTCCCACCCATCTCTTCCGTCGCCGGTATCAAGCAGGCTGTTTGATACCAGAGTTACGGTAAAAGTTACGCCGATTGCCACTAACGTAAACAACATACCGTTTCTTATTATGATGCTCAAATTTTCTTGAAATTTATTTTTTGTAGGAGGAAACGGCCATAATGCAATTGATACAGGCATAAACACCATAGCAAATCCGAGCTTAAATGAAATATCAACAAAATACATACCGATACTCATTGTCATCAACACCCCGACAATATAAATAATCAGACCACTGATAAATAGGTTAAGATTTACGAGTTTTGCCCAACATCCTGTCCAGTTTTCTAATCCCAAACACAGATAAGCAACTTTTTGTGAATAACAAAGCAGGGAATGTCCTATCATAAATACTTTAGATAATTCTTTGTATATTTCCCGCATAAAAATTTGCATTTTTTGCATCAGATCATCAGAAAAAAGTCCGGCGGCATTAGGGGTAGTTCCTGCATCAACATTAGCGGGTTGGTATTCTCCTTCACAAGCAGTTTTTGATGTAGCATAACCAGACCACGGCGTAAGCTCATTTAATACTTCCTGAGAAGATTTTGGCTGTGCAATGCTTTCGGGAACCGTCGTTTCTTGTTTTTTCTTGGCAGCTTCTTCTTCAGCTTTCTTTTGCCCTTGAGGTGTCCATTGTGCTAATTCATTTATCCTGGTAAGTTCATTATTTTGCGGAAGAAGCTGAGCATAAGCAGAGCTGACGAAATTTGATAAATAAATCAATCCGATACATAGGAAAAGTGCAATATTTTTTATCAATTTGAAGTTCATTTTAAGCACCTCCGCCTGTAAATATTGCCATACCGTAATCAACCCCTAATCCGACAATAGGATCCAGATAGTAATCGCGTAGCAGTTGAGTCCCAATGGTAACTGCCAAATAAGCCAACGAAACTTTGAATCCCATAATCAAAATATCTTGCAGCATTTTTCCGGGAGTAACAGCATTGATGGAGCTTACTTGCTGTAAAATATAGAAAGCGAGCCAAATTAAAAAACCAAACTTCAAGATAATTCTGCCGAGTGATTGAGTAGCAGGTAAAGCTTGACTTGCCGCTTGCAGATAGGCATTAACCAATACAATAACTATTTTACAGTACCAACAATATTGGTCTACTTTGCTTTCATCTGTTAAATACATAGCTTGCATAGCTTCCATTGTGCATGAACCAGATTCGCGAGAACCATCAGAATCCGAGCCAGCAACCCCGTTGGCTGATTGACTATAATTTGAATTCGGATCAACCGGTGCAACAACATCATCATCATATGCGTGATGGAAATTTCCCAATTCCCAATTCCAGAAATATGCATTCTTAAAGGCGGCAGACCCCTTCTTTGATCTGTCAATTCGGGTAATTGCCAATACTTCATACTTTTGACCATTTTTCGGTTTTGCTATCTTCCCTTTCGACATTAAGTAGTTAGGAGTTAAACAATTTGGAGAATCACCAATTTTGACACCGCCATAAGCATCCTTTCCGCAAGATGCATCAAAAGCATTGGCACCTCTAACTAAATTGGATTTAAGTGATCCTTTTACCAGTTGATCTGCAAGTCTTAATGCTCTATTCCAGTCTGTGCTACTGCCTGCATTTCTTCCCATTCTCTCCAAATCAGCTTTGCTCTTATTGGCAAATTTATCTCTTGAGCCTGAATAGTTACTATCCTTTCCAGGCTCCCATGTGTGAAAGAGTATGTCACTGTATGTAATACGGCTGTTCCTGCTATGCTGATCGTTATATTGATTTCTCATAACTTCGGCAACGCGTTGCATAGCCAAATCTCCTTCGCCGTTGTTTTCTGCAACGCCCCTCATTTCATTCATCAAAACATTGGCAATTCTCAGCTGTACCAAGCTGTATTCGGCGTCAACCGATGTCGGATAAAATACTCCGAATGACACTATAAATAACGCTACCACTGACGACAATAAAGGTTGCGTTTCTAAAGTGAAATATTTTATTATATTCCTAAAACATTTTTTCATCGGCAACCTCTCTTTATTTTCTTCCCGCAAGTCGACTCATTGTATTTCGAACTTTTTCAATTTTTTTCGAGGTTTTCTGAATTTTATCTCTCATAGCCTTAAGTCTTTCAACGCGATCTACTAGTGCAGTAACAGATTTTCCAACCCCCGCCGTAAGACCTACAAACAGCCCTTTGGCTACGGTTCCAACTAAAGCTGCCATTTTCTTTTGGAACTTAGTATCTCCGCCGCCTCCAGTGATGCTCTCTGACAATGATACAGCAATACCGGACGCTTTTATTATTACAAATCCCAAGAAAATAAGAGAAATCGGCACTACCCCAAATTCGCTGTATACCGATGCGCTGCCGAATTCGCCCATACTAGGATTAACCAGTATTTTCTGCATTGCCAAAACGGTCATACTCATCAAAACTCCGAGACACAACATAATAGCAGATGAATTTAAGATTATTTTAAAACCGGTTGCGGTCCATTTTCGCGTTTGCTCAAAAGGGTAGAAAAGTATTAAAAACGGGGCAATAATAATTATCATATCGAGGCGGAATATACTATCTACCAGATACATTGCAAATCCAATTTTGGTGATGAAAAATGCAGCAATTAAAAAACAACCGACTAAGAAGCCGAAAAAGCCGCTCTTCATTGCATATACAGCTACATGATATCCAACATCAAGTCTTGAACCTACGGCACACGCCATACAAGTCATCATATTTAGCGGCTCTTTGGGGAACTCATTGACAGATAAGCCTATTGAGCTTGTATCCGGTAATTTGCAGCCGCCGGACATGCTGTAATTATATGTTTCACAAATTTCGCTGCTCCCGGGAAGTTTTAAGGACTTTGCAGCAGCCTCCGGAGTGTTACTGGTAATATCGATTACATTTCCACATAATTCCAATAAAGTAAGATAAATAGGAAATACGAACGTGTTGAGAACATAAAAAATTCCATCTGGAGATGAGGCTAAGTAACCGCAAGCAAAACATAGAGTGGCTTTTCGTAAGACTTTAGTCCAAAATTCTCCTATAGATTCCGGTGATGTAGTGGATACATGACGCAAAATTTGAAAAGCCATCCACAAAGAAAAAGCCAACATCATTAATTTTAAAATATCGTTTGTTTGGGTTAATTTAACATAAACGCTGGTAGCCATTTCACCTAAAGGTTTGTAAAAATATCCGAGAAGTTCTCCTTGCCAACATAAAT
>JAFUXW010000100.1 GCA_017477035.1 Alphaproteobacteria bacterium
CCTGAAAAAGTAAACAAATTAAGAGAAATTACAGGAATTGAAACGCTTACCGCTTCTATTTTCTATACAGAAACAAAAGGAAAGAAAATGAGCAAAGCTGAATTTGCAAGTTATTGCGGTGTTGCTCCTGTTGAATGCTCTAGCGGACTTTCTACAAAATTTAGAAATAACAAGCGAGGGAATAGAACTTTAAACTCGTTGCTTTATTCTATTTCTATTTTTCAATCAAGATTTGATGAAGAAGGTTCTAAATATTTTCAGAAAAAATTGGCTGAAGGAAAATCAAAAAGACTTGCCCGCAAATGCCTTGCCAGACAAGTCTCTAACCTAATTTGGAAAATATTATTTGCAGCCTGATTTGTAACAATTTTGTAACAATCAAGAGAAATATCTACAGGTTTTTTAAATGCTCTAAAGAATTTATTTCATCGCAAGTTTTAGAGATTTTGTAAGTTCAGAAGTTTAAATTCCAAAGTATCTCAAAGGTCTGCTTTACCTACCACTTAAAAGCTAATAATTTCATTAAATACATCAATTGCGAATGTGTCACTCATGCCGGAAATGAAATCAAGGACGCAGTTTTTGTATTCTTGCTCTTCTTCAATATGATATATAAGCTTATTTTTAAGTCTTCTGTTCTCTTTTTCCGCTAAATTATAGTCGGAATATTTTACAAGCCAACCTTCAAATGTTGTTACCAATTTTGGATATAAAATTCTATCTTTATTTATTTTTTCATTGATATGCGGAAAATATTCAACGAGCTGTTCAAACAAAGTTTCAATAATAAGTGTTGCATATTTTTTAAACTTTTCAATCCTTGGATGATAGCAAATATTTTTGTAGTTAAACTGTTTGACAAGTTTCAAGACTTGAAAACAATCGTCAGAAAAGCAAAGGCCGTTTTCAGGTGAAGAATTTGAGCATAAATTTAGAACCAGAGAATGCGTAAACGATGAAGTATTAAGCTCATTAATTTTTAAATCCGGGTAAATTGTATGTACAACATCTAACAGTTCCTTTTCCTGCTCTTTGCCTAAAATTCCGTAAGAAACTCCGTCTTCTATATCCCTGCCAATGTATCCTATTTTATCGGATATTTTTACAACGCAACCCTCATATGTCAAAGAGCCGCACTTTCCACCTTTTTTTATAGAATACAGGTCACAAAATTCTTCTCTTGGTTTAACAAACCTTTCATCAACTTCTCCGCAATGACATACAATTCCGTCACGCACAGCATATGTAAGATTCATATTTTGCTGAAAACCGTTGTAATCAGTAAGCGTTTCAATATCGTCAAGAAATCTTAAACTATTATTTTCATGCCAAAACTCGTGTAAATTATTCGCTTCTGCAATATTTTGCAAAACACTTTCTCCGTGATGTCCGAAAGGTGCATGTCCTATATCGTGCCCTAAAGCAATCGCTCTGGCTAATTCCTTATTTAGATTAAGGTATTTTGAAATAGTTTCAGCAACAGATGCAACAAGTTGAACGTGCTCCATTCTTGTACATACGTGGTCGTTTTGCGGAGCAAAAAATACTTGAGTTTTGTGCTTTAGTCTTCGGTATCCTTTAGAGTGCATTATCCTCATTTCATCACGTTCAAACGGAGTTCGAAGGTCACCTTTTTTTTGATATAATTCCGTTTCACGGCTTATTGCTTTTTCCCACATTGGATTTTTTTCGTCCATTTTTACTTTTGAAAAATCTGCAAAATTATTCATACTTAGCCTCTTTTTAATATTTATTTTTACTCCTATATCTATTATAACATTATTAATTAGTATATAAATAATAAGACAGCTATAAAAGAAGCAACATTTTCGCTGTAATATTCATTATACTTAAATGTAGCAGCATTTAAACCTATTCTTTGTTTCAGTACAAGTTATTTTATGCAAAACATTTTTATGTTAGTATTAAAAAATTAAAATAGCAAAAATTATAAGGAATTAATTTATGGCAACCTTAAAAACATCAATATTAGGAATAGAATTTGAAAATCCGTTTTTATTGGCATCTGCACCTCCTACCGCTTCAATAGAAAGTATTGATAAAGCTTTCGAAATGGGCTGGGGAGGCGCAGTTTTAAAAACTATTACTCCTGATAATTTAGAGATGCTTGAAGCCAGTCCCCGTTACGCTACAATAAAAGAAAACGGTAAAGTAATATGCCTTCAAAACATAGAATTATTAAGCCACGAAACCATTCAATATTGGGTAGATGGCATTAAATATCTAAAAGAAAAACATCCTTCAAAAGTTATAATTGCAAGCATTATGGCGCCTGTAGAACGTAAAGAATGGCAAAACCTTGTTATAACATTAAATAATACTCCAATAGATGCGTTTGAACTTAATTTTTCCTGCCCTCACGGAATGCCTGAAAGAAATATCGGTATGGCAATAGGAACAAGTGCTGAAGTTTCGATTCTTATTACTTCATGGGTAAAATCTGTTGCAACAAAACCTGTATTTATAAAATTAACACCAAACGTCACTAATATTAACTGGATTTCAAATGCTGTAGAAAGAGCCGGAGCGGACGGATTTGCTGCAATTAATACAGTCCAAAGTTTTATGGGAATTGATCTTGATACATTAGAACCTGTTCTTAATATTGACGGACACTCAACATATGGAGGATTATCAGGAATTGCCATTAAGCCAATAGGATTTAGATGTGTAGCCCAATTAAGACAAAATTCGGATTTACCTATTTTGGGCATGGGAGGAATTTCAAACTGGGAAGATGCCGCGCAATATATCGCTTTAGGCTCTGATGCTGTTCAGGTATGCACAGAAGTTATGATTAATGGCTATAGCATTATAAACAGACTAAAATCTGGACTTTTGAATTATTTGGAAACAAAAGGATATAATACAATATCTGAGCTTAAAAATATTGCAGTTCAAAAAATTACATCACACAACAAACTAAATAAGAAAAATCACCTTTATCCTTCTATAGATAAAGAAAAATGCGTGTCATGCGGAAAGTGTGTAAAGATATGTTCTGAATCGGAATATCACGCACTAAGCCTTGATAAAGATTATTGGAGAGTAGATAAGGAATCTTGTGTAGGGTGCTCGCTATGCAGTCACATCTGCCCGAAAGACGCGATAAAAATGTGCTGTTAAAAGGATAATTGTATGGAAATTTTGTTATATGGGATATTTGTCATATTATTTTTACTTGCGATTATTATTGTTATAAAAATAATTACGTTAAAAAATATTGCTTACGAAAAGCCTGAAATTTTATCAGATAAAAAAATATTGACAGTTTATTACTCAAATGGCGGTAATACAAAAAATGTCGGAGAAAATCTTCATTCTTTAGTAGGTGGAGATTTAAAAGAAATTGAACTCATTGAAAAATATTCGAAAAATGTTTTTAAAATGTCAAATCTTATTAGAAAACAATTAAAAACAAATTTTTTGCCACAAATACGAGATATTGATATTTCAAATTATGATATTATTTTCATTGGGTCTCCTATTTGGAATTTTTCTATATCACTTCCGATAAAAACATTTCTAGAAAATAATAACTTTAAAAATAAAACCTTAATTCCTTTTTTTACATACAGCGGAGGTGCAAACAAAAATAAAATAATAAATATTTTTAAAAATTTTAAAACAAAAGAAATCAAAAAGCCATTGTTTATATTTGAAAATGGGATTATACTTACAAAAGAACAAATTATAAAATGGTTAAATAATATTTAAGACTATTCTTAAGTATTTGTATATCAAAATATCCTAAGTGACACAAAATATAATTATGATACCAGTCGAGAATCAGTCGCAGAATAAAAAAATAATATAAAAAGGGTTCTGGTTAAATCGCCGGAACCCTTTATTTATAATGGTGGGCGTTAGAAGACTCGTCTTGGATTTGCTCCACGCTCAGAAAGCTTCGCTTTTAAACCTTACGGTTTAGCCGCTCCGTTTCTTCGCTATCCGGACTAACTTCGTGTCGTCCGTCCGCAAATCCGCCGAACTTCTTGAAAGAATTCTCGCTATCAAAACACGCAAAATAAAAGAGATGATAACTGATGTCATCATCTCTTTTATGGTGGGCGTTAGAAGACTCGAACTTCTGACCCTCTCCTTGTAAGGGAGACGCTCTACCAACTGAGCTAAACGCCCGCACACCTTATTTAATTTTCATTTTTTCAGTTGGTAGAGCGTCTATATTTTAGAACCGTTCGGCTCCGCCAACTCTTTGTTTTTGATATTTAACCCGTCGCCTCACTGGGGCAACTGAGCTAAACGCCCGCACACCTTATTTAATTTTCATTTTTTCAGTTGGTAGAGCGTCTATATTTTAGAACCGTTCGGCTCCGCCAACTCTTTGTTTTTGATATTTAACC
>JAFUXW010000101.1 GCA_017477035.1 Alphaproteobacteria bacterium
CCGATACCTCACAATGGTTGCCGTCTGAAGAAAAGACGTCGCGTCTAATTTTGTTTTTAAGGGTGCAGGCCTTGGCATAGGGCCTGTTGCCTTGTTTTTACATATGCATATATAACTTCTAAAGAAAAGGACAAAACCCGTGATTCAAAAGAATTGGCAAGAACTTATTAAACCGACTAAACTTGACATTAAAGAAGACGGTGCAAATAAAGCGAAAATTGTGGTTGAACCTTTAGAGAGAGGCTTCGGTCTTACTCTAGGCAATGCTTTAAGAAGAATTTTATTATCTTCTTTACAAGGCGGAGCTGTTTCAGCAATCAAAATAGATGGAGTGCAACACGAATTTTCAGTAATCCCAGGGGTTAGGGAAGACGTGATTGATATTGTTTTAAATATTAAAGAATTGGCAGTTGCGGTTCATACCGAATTAACCAAGACTTTATCGTTGAAAGCTGAAGGTCCTTGCACAGTTACGGCGGCAATGATTGAAACCGGTCACGATGTTGAAATTATGAATCCAGATCACATCATCTGCACTTTGGATGCCGGTGCAAAAATTAATATGGAATTGACCGTTACAACCGGTAAAGGTTATGTTCCGGCTGCCAACAGCACTTCGGCAGATGCTCCGATTGGTTTGATAGCAGTTGACGCTATTTATTCTCCGGTTAAAAAGGTTTCTTATAAAGTAGAAAATACTCGTGTAGGTCAAATTACCGATTACGATAAGTTGACGATGATTGTTGAAACCAACGGTGTGGTTACTCCTGTTGATGCAGTTGCTTATGCTGCTCGTATTTTGCAGGATCAATTGAAGCCGTTTATTAACTTTGATGAACCGGAAAGCGAAACTGAGAATGTTCAGGAAGAATTACCATTTAACAAAAACTTGCTCCGCAAAGTTGATGAACTTGAACTCTCTGTTCGTTCGGCAAATTGCCTGAAAAATGACAATATAGTTTATATCGGAGATTTGGTTCAAAAGACAGAGGCAGAAATGCTTCGCACACCTAACTTTGGTCGTAAGTCTTTGAATGAAATCAAAGAAGTGTTGGCTAAAATGGGTATCCATTTAGGCATGGAAACTCCGGGCTGGCCGCCTGAGAATATTGAGGAGTTGATTAAACGCACCTCCGATCAATTCTAAAAAGTTCGTATAATGGGCTATTACTTGAAAGCCTTCTTGCTTATGTACCTTTTTTGTACACTGCGCAAGAAGGCTTTCGGCGTACTATCACCATTCTCCGAACTTTTTACCGTTACGTCGTCAAAAATTACACTTCGCAATCCCGCACACTATCCGATTTTTTACAATAAACGCTCCTTCGGGGCGTTTTTTTGTACACTGCGAGAAGAAACCTTTTTCTATTAGTCTAACTCCCTGAACTTTTACGAGAATGAATGCAGGGAGAAAAAATAGCAGATTTAATAAAAAAAATATTGACAAAAAACTACAATGTGATATGATAAAACTAATATAAGATTTCAGAGGAGGATAACGATATGAAAACGAAAGACGCTTTGAAAGTAATCGGTTTAGGAATTGTTACGGCGGCTATTACTTCTTGTAGCGACGGTAAAGAAAAACAGCAGCAAGACGATAAGCAAAAAGCCAAAACCGAACAAGTTAGCAATGCTCAGAAAATTATCAGTGAACTTTCATCTAATGGAATATCTGTATTGAAAGCCGGTAAGGAAGGAGAACCGGATTCTTTATTGCATTCGGTTGAAACAGATGGCAGTAATCCTAAATATGAAGCTACGGATGATGTTTCAAAAGCTTTAGGCATTGAAGTTTCCAGTTATGAAATTACAGAAATGAACCTTAACAAAAACGACGCAGAAGTAGTGTTCGGTAGTGTTTATGGAGACATAAATACCGGTGATGTTTTTAAATTTAATGGGATTAGAATAAAAGTATTGGATGAGGATGCTGAAAATAAACTTAAAATGAGAAAAGTGTACAATTACAGAGATTTAAAACAGGAAAATCGTAATAAATCCGATGCATTTGATTATTCATTTAATCACGAGACTGATAATAATGATAAAAAATCATCAGGGGAATGGAAAGTATACAATGCGGATGATAAGAAGTATTCGTCAGTGCATGAAAGGGCTTTGTATAATGATGAAACTATAGAAACTTCATTTGGGCTTGAAGGTTCAATCGGGGATAATAGATTATATATTGAAGTCAAAGGTTACAAATATGACTTCGATTTTGGGGATTTAAGCAAAGCGAATATTGTCCGTGATACAAAATTACCGAAAAAAACGAAAGCTCCAAAACGCAGAGTTGGAGATGCTATGATGATGAAAATGCGAACTTTAGCTGAAGTAAAAAAATATAAGCGATAATTGATGTAACGATAAAAAAAGAGTTTCAATAAAGAAACTCCTTTTTTTTATTCAAACGTTATTTTAATTTTTTTATCATAAAATTTACTGAGTTTTTGTAATGCACTGTATTGGATAAATTTACCCAGTTCCATACCTTCAATAATTCGGCTCGGTATATTGGTGGCAGTGGTAACATTTTTCAAGTATAAATGTTTTTCGTAGCGGATTTGCCATAAGGCAGTACCG
>JAFUXW010000102.1 GCA_017477035.1 Alphaproteobacteria bacterium
AGAAGAAAACAATTTTTCAATTCTAAAAAGCAAAGCACAATATTTCCGGGTTGAAAACGGAAAACTATTTTAAGCTTGCCAAAAAATATAAAATAGTCTAGACTAAATGCAAATGTATAACAATTAATACATAATTATATGGAAAAAATAGATATTCTTCTGATGATTGCGATTGTCGAATGTGCAGAATTAAACGGATTTACGACCGAGGAATTGTTTGAATTTTGGATAAATTTATCCAATTGCGCCACAGATGATGAATTCTTCAGCTGTTTTGAAGAAAACGAACAAAGTAGCATAAAAAAATGCGTAACACTTTTGGAGAAGGAATTTAAACGCCGCGGATTCAAACCTGTAAATTTGTTTCAGATGATGAGCGACAATCCGGCCAACGTGGCAAGGATCCTAAGACATTCAAGTTTAGAGCAACTTATGGCTATGGATGCCAACCTGCAGGTTTTTGAACAAACCGATTTAATCAAAAATTTTCGGAAACTAATTCTTGAAAGAATGATGCAAATCATTCCAATGGCTTAAAAATAGAGGGTTTTATATCCCTCTATTTTTTTGTTTTATATGATAAATTTTCTTAATAATTGACGCTTTTATATTTGTTTGATATTATGTAAAGCATATTGGGAGGTATAAAAATGAAAATTAATGAATCCGGTCGTTCGATGATTGAAATGTTGGGTGTATTGGCAATTATCGGCGTATTATCCGTCGGAGGTATTGCCGGCTATTCAAAAGCGATGGGAAAGCACCGTGTTAATAAGAGTATTGAACAAATTACTCAGATAGTATCCAGCGTTCGCTCTCTGTTTTATGGTCACAAAACTTATGCCGCTTTGGATGATTCTACAGCTGATTTGGTTAATAAAGCTCATCTATTTCCTGATGAGTTGGGAAACGGAACCGGTACCAATCCATTTAGCGGGAACGTAACAATTAAAAGTGCTAAAAAGAATGCCTCAGATTCTAAAAATAAAGCATTCACCATAACGTATACACTTATTCCGGAAGAAGCTTGCATCGACTTAGTAACTCAAGACTGGGGAAAAGGAGCGCGTTCAGGCTTTGTGAGGCTGAAAGTTGGCAGTAAAACTTTCACATCTTCACCGATATCCATTGCCGATGCAACAAACAGCAGCGCATGCAACGGACAAAGTAACACCATTGAATTTACGTTTTATTAGAAATTTTCTTACACAAAAAAAACGGGAATATAAACTTCCCGTTTTTTGTAATATATACTAATTATCTAAATTTCAAAGTTAAAGAGTTACTATCGCCACTGCAAGAAGTTGCTGCCTTAGCAATGGCATCTGAAGAATCACTACCAGAAGCTTGCGTATCTCCTGTAATCTCCATAAAGCCCGTAGTGGATTCGGAACCCCAGTTAGTTGTAAGTAATGTCATACACATTTCATCGGTTAAATTGCTTGCCGTTAAAGTAAATAAAGCCGGATAATCGGCATTTGCTACCGAATAACTTACATCGGCATTTCCGGTAAACGTTGCACAATTACATGTATCTGTAGCTTCAGAGCCACTTGCAAGATCGCACTCCAATGTATCAGGATACGCTTTTCCTTTGCACACATATTTCATAAAGCTCCCATCACTTGATGAATAATCTCGCGCAACAACTCTCACTTTTGCAGCAAGACTACTGATTTCATCAATCACATTATTGCTCTGGTTGCTACTATTAACCTTACTGACCAAACTGAAACCGCCGACCGTTAAAACGCCTACTATTGCCAAAACCCCCAGCATTTCAAGCATAGAACGTCCTGTTTGTAAATCTTTCATACTTATTTCTCCTTATTAATTAGTGCAAGCTTTGAATTTTAATTTTACGGTAGAACCATCATAACAAGATGAGGAAGCTTTGTTTAATTCCATTTGTTTATCTGACGATGGGGAACAGTCTCCAACCCCTACGCAAGCTCCCAAAAAGCCATTAGTTCCTTTTTTTCCCCAATCGTTTCCGGCTAGTTGAATACACCCGTCGGTAGTCAAACCTGCAACACTGACCTCAAATTCACTTAAGTCACCGGAAATTGTTATTTCACTATCCATCGGACCGATAAATTTTCCGTCTTCATATTCCAACTCATCTGAGTATGCTTCCGACTTGTATAAAAACATTGTGTATGAACCATAAGCAGCATCATAATCGCAAGCCATTTTTTTTGCTGTCATGGCAACTTTAGATACTTCTGCAACAAGTTGTCCCAATTCATGCATTTGCCTTGAACGACCTATAACATTTAAGCCGCCCACGGTCATAACTCCGATAATTGCCAGAACTCCCAGCATTTCCACCATAGAGCGTCCGTTTTCATTAGCAAGCATATTTCTTGTCTCCTTTTGTCTGAAGAAAAAAGCCCCCGAAGGGGCAATTCTCTATTTTCTATCCTTTACCTTCATTTCTTCCGGAGCTTGTTGAATAATTTCAATTTGCTCTGTAACAGGCTTATAAACAGTTTGTTGCCACGGACTTTCTTCAACATATTCATGACCGCAAATGCTGATACCTAAGCTACGAAGAGCTATTTCTGTCGGAACGTAAACATCCAATCCATCATCTGTTCTGATTCCGGAATGAGCCATACCACCGACTGTGCAAGTTTTATGGAATAATGCACCTCCTACGGTAACATTTTGAATAAAGGTATTTGCTAAAATCTCAGCACCTTTTTCTTTAGTGTAGCGATAACCTTCGATACGAGCACTATTTTCCAAATAATCTTGTCCATCTTTGAAATTAGGAACATCCAACACTCCCATAGTTAAGAAACCATCGGTTCCCACTTCAGGCAAGCTCAAATTCAAAGCCAGCGGAGTGTATTCTGTCGGTTGATCCAACATCAACAAAGCTGTATTTTTGCTAGGATTTACTCTTACTGCACGAGCATTCATAACTGCTCCGCGAATAGTTTTAACCGTGTAGTTGTTATTATTGCTGTCAATCAAATCACCTGAGGTTAAAATGAATTGATCAGAAATCAAAAGACCGGCGCCCTTACGACCATTTGAGCTATCGATTTCAACAACGGAAGAACGCATACGATACATTGTTTCCGGTGTCAATGAGTGACACGGATCTGTTGCTACAATACACAAATTCTCTAACGACTTAACATCTCCGGTATCAATCCAAGTATCATCCACAACAGTGCAAGCACCATCTTCTCTGATTTTTCCGTTTTCGTCAACACAAGATTCAATAACCGGAGTTTCGGCTACACAGCTACCGGTTTCACAAGCAGGAGCACAATCGCAACACTGATTGAGCATAGCTCCCGGACGGCCTATTTCACAACTCTTAACGCACTCATATTGTTTGCGATAACCGCACTTAAGCGGATTAATAGCTCTTTCTTCTTCAATAAGAGCATATCGTTCAGCAGCCATTTCCGGCATAGATTTTCTTTGCATCAACTGCTCTTCAAAACCGGTTAAACCGCGTAAATTACTACTGGCATCTGAAAACGCTCTTTCAATCAATTTAACTTCGCCGTTTTTTTCTCCATAATAAAGTTCACCATATCCGGTGCTTTCACCTTTCCAATAAATTTTATTCTTGGTTAAATCCATCAAACGCCATACAACCGTAATTTCAGAGCTTCCGGTTCTGGTTTCTTTCTTTTCGGACTTATTCCAATCATATTCATCGCATACATTCATAAAATAGTCGGTGATTTCTGCAGTCAAAACATACTCCGGAGTTTCAGCCGGAACGGATTGCAAACATAAATCTTTAGGCATAGGCAACACTTTATAACAATCATCAACTGCTTCTTCAAATACAGTTTGGAAGTCAATATTCTTTTCCATTATACGCCCACTGTTAAGCGATGCTTCCTTATTAAAGCGGCGACAACCGAAAATGCGAAAGCGATAGTTCCCGAGTTTGGAAGAATACGGACCGTCTATACCATTATTTTTGATACGAAAATCAACGTGATCCAAGGCTATTGTGCCCATCTGGCAACAGTTCTTTTGAACGGCTTCGTAAACAACCGGTGTATACGGAACATAATTACGCAAGGCAACGATTTCGGTCTGACGATTTTCGCATTGATAACAAGGCCCCGGTACCATAGCGTTTTCTTTTGAACAGCCATCACATGGTTTTCCGCCGAACAAACTACCATCTTTATCTTTGGCACAGCTTGAGCAAGAGCCTCCAGGAAACAGGCTGCCATCCTTATCTTTTGGCGGAACTCCGTCATTTTCAGGAACATCGACCATAACCGGCTGTTGCTCATAAGTGACAACTCCATACGGCGCAGTTACTTCTTCCTCATAGACGACTTGCGGCATCTGCTCACCCGTTTGTTGTATCATAGCCGGTTGTGGCTGATAGCCATAATCATAATACTCATTATCAGCTACAGCAATACCGGCTGCAAGCGAGCTTACGGCCAGAGTTGCAATCAGCGTATATAACATATTTTTGTTCTTACTCATTTATTTCCTCCTATACCTGTTTTGACGGCATAACATACCTGTATGACAACGCCTCTGCTATGTGTACTTTAGACACATTTTTTTTATTTTGCAAGTCTGCAATTGTTCTTGCCAGTTTTAAAATGCGATGATACGCTCTTGCAGAGAGTTTCATCTTATCGGCAAAACCGACTAAAAGCCCTTTGGCATCATCATCCAAATGCACTGCAGCATCAAGCAAATCTCCTTTTAGCTGTGAATTGGTATGCAATTCGGGATGCCCCATTTCTTTGAATCTTTGCTGCTGTATTTCACGAGCAGCGACCACTCTTTGACGAATTACCTCAGAAGTTTCACCTTTCTTAACATCGGATATATCCCAAGGACTTACCGGCGGAACCTGAATATGAATATCGAATCTATCCATCAAAGGGCCTGATATTTTTGATTGATATTCTTCTGCACATTTAGGAGCTCTTGAACATTCATGTCCGTCAACTCCCAGATATCCGCAACGACAAGGATTCATTGCGGCAATCAATTGAAAGTTGGCCGGATATTGTGTATGACAATTAACACGTGATATACTGACATATCCGTTTTCTATCGGCTGACGCAGTGCTTCCAATGTAGACTTATTAAACTCCGGTAATTCATCTAAAAACAAAACACCATTATGTGCAAGAGATATTTCTCCTGGAACACCTTTCCGTCCTCCGCCGATTAAAGCCGGAGTAGAAGCGTTATGATGCGGATCGCGATACGGACGCTCAAAACTGATTTCTCCATCTTTGAGTTCTCCGGCAACCGAATGAATCATACAAGTTTCCAGTGCTTCTTCGGTTGTAAGCGGAGGCAAAATAGTGACAAGACGAGAAGCAAGCATTGATTTTCCGGCTCCGGGAGTTCCCACCATCAGCAAATTATGCGCACCGGCTGCGGCAATCTCCAAAGCTCGTTTAGCTGTTTCCTGTCCGCGCACATCTGACATATCCAAATCAATATTTTTCTTTTTTTTACTCCTAACTATCGGACGCGGTAATTGCTGCACTCCCTTAAAATGATTTATAAGAGAAAGTAATGTCGGAGCGGCAACAATATCCCTTAATCCTGACCACACAGCTTCACTGCCCTGCACTTGAGGACATATCAAACCTTTATTCATTCTGTTGGCATGAATAGCAACTGGTAAAACTCCGTTTATCGGCATAATAACTCCATCAAGTCCTAGCTCACCGATTATTATATAATTACTTATTTCCTCAGCAGGAACAATATTTAATCCGGCTAACAATGCCATCGCAATCGGTAAATCAAAATGCGAACCCTCTTTTAACAAATCGGCCGGTGCCAAATTAACGGTAATACGCTTAGCCGGAAGTTCAACACCCATAGTGTTAAGAGCCGCACGCACACGCTCTTTGCTTTCTGCAACGGTCTTATCCGGCAAACCTACAATCGTAAAAGCCGGCATACCGGAAGTGATTTGCAACTGCAAATCAACATCCAGTGTAGATAAACCGTTAAAAGCTATGGTGTGAACGTGTGCCAACATTTTTACCACCTCGGGAAGTGTTCCCCTTCACGCCAACGGCGAGTAGGATAAGTTCCGGTTTTCAAACGATCATATTTTGCGGCAAACCTCGGAATATCTTCTATTCTTACATAACAAGAATTTTCGAGTCGGGAAACGCAAATTTCAATCTCTTCTTCTGTTCCGCGACAATATGCTAACACATGAGTATTCTGGTTTTCCAATATAACCTCGTCCACATACTTATTGCGCTCAACTTTTGGAAATTCACTTTCATCAATATCTATTTCTTCTTCGTATTGCGGAATAACCTTCTTGATTCTCTTAACGGTTCTTTTTATTTTGCGCACAGACGAAGCTGGCTGCGTTTCAGGAGCGTCTTGAACTTGTTTTTCTTGCTCTTCAAGCGCATCTTCTTCAATTATTTCTTCATAAACTTCCGGTTGCTCCGGATAATAGTAATCTATACACCCCGGAACTTCAAATGTTCCTTGTTCGTCATAAACTGCCACCGTGGTCTCCTGTCTACATTGCGGAACATATTTTTCGACCAGTCGTTTACGCTCATACGGAATGTCTGAAATCTCGACACAACCGCCGAGCAAAACTCCGGCTAACACGGCTAAAATTGCATATTTATTTGTCATCTTACACCTTAGATTCACATTACTTTGCCTCCACGATATACCTAAAATGTTAAAATAATGTTTATATTAAAGTTCGCAAATCAGGCAAAATCAGTTTTATACCCCAAAAAACGCTTGCAATTATCGTCTTTTTGTGTATATTGACGCTTGTCCCTTGCCGGATTCTTTGAAATTCGGCTATACATTAACCGGTCGGCGGCTGTATTTATGTGGTCTTAAAGCCTCATGAAATATAGAAGGCGACCATTTGTTGAGTTATCCATAAGGAGATATTTATATGGCAAATTACGAAAGCGTGCTGATTGCACGTCAAGACTTAGGCGCCTCACAAGTTAATACTCTCGTTTCTGAATTGAGCGAAGTTATTAAAAAAGAAGGCGGCGAAGTTGTTAAAGTTGATAACTGGGGTTTGAAAAACCTTGCTTATCGTATTAAGAAAAACCGCAAAGGTTATTATGTTTTGTTGAACATTACGGCTCCGTCCAAAGCAATCTTTGAATATGAAAGACTTATCCGTTTGAACGAAGATGTTATTCGTTACATGACGGTTAAAGTTAATGA
>JAFUXW010000103.1 GCA_017477035.1 Alphaproteobacteria bacterium
CTGCAATTACTCGACTCTCACCATATTCAAATCCGCGTTTTAAAATCTCATTTTGACGATAAGGATTTATCTCTGCCAGAACAAGTGCAATTCCCCACCCCATTGTAGTATGCCCTGACGGATAAGATGAATTGGCTCTTAATTTTTCTTCATCTTGCGGAACGGATGTCGGCTCATTAAACTGAACAAAAGGTCTTTTGCGCATAAACCGACTTTTTGCCATATCCTTACACAAACGAGTTGTATCGAGCACTCTCTCTAAAAAAGCCGATATTTCCGGTGTATTTTCTTTTGAAATAATCAAATCAAATGGTTCAGAATATATTTTATAAAAATATTCTAAAGAGTGGTTTGCATCTTCCTCTGCCTGTTTTCCGCGTTCGGTGTTACGCATGGTTTTACCCCACTCGTAGCGGTACCAATCATTATAAAAACCAGCATCCGTTGTTTTAGGAGGCAGTGGGAGAAACTCCGAAACAACAGGCATTTCATCTTCTGTTAAAAACGACCTTGTTTCCGCTTTTACTCCTGAACAAAAAACAAAACAAAAAACACTCAACAATGCAATAATTTTTTTCATAAAAGTTCTCCTTAAATGCTAAATTGCTTCAGAAAAATTACAAAACCTCACATTAGAGTCAAGATGCTATTACACTAATCTACTTTTTTATGGTAAAATTCGACAATAAGCATTGTTATATCATCGAACTGAGAGGCTTCTTTAATAAATTCTCGAATGTTGTTGTGCACATATTCCAATGTTTTTGATATAGGTAGTTTTTCTTTGTTCAATATTTTGAGCAAACGTTCTTCCCCAAAGAATTCGCTTTCTGTTGTTTGAGCCTCGGTAACACCATCTGTATACAAAAACAAGCGTTCATTTTCTTTTAACTTCAATTGTTCGACTTTATAGTCATAATCAGGTTTAACGCCCAAGACCATATTTTTTTCGACATCTAAATATTTATATTCATTATCTGGTTTATACAGAGGTGTGCAATGCCCCGCATTTACATATTCTATATTGCCGGATTTTAAATCCAAAATACCTATAAAAGCGGTTACAAACATAAGCGGAGCGCTGCTGTTACAAAGAGAATTATTAGCTTTGTTTATTGCTTCCTTTAAAGAATATCCTGCTTGCAGCATATTTTTGATAGCCGTTTTGGCAGACATCATATAAAGTGCAGCCGTAATACCTTTACCGCAAACATCAGCCATTACAAGGCCATAGCGATTTTCGTCGATAGGGAAAAAATCATAAAAATCTCCGCCTACTTCACGAGCAGGAATCATTGATGCCAACAATTCAAAATACTCATTTTTCGGAAAATCTTTTGGCAACGCTGAATCTTGAATAGTTTTTGCTATGGCAAGTTCCGATGCCATTCTTTCTTTTTCGGCCGATACTTTTGCCAACTCGGTTAAATGTGTTTTAATATCCGTCTTCATCTTATTAAAAGCAGAAGCAAGTTTAGCAAGTTCTGCAGGTTCATTAATATAGATTGTTTTTTCCAAATTTCCCTGACTTATTTCCTGTGCAATATTTGTTAAAGTATCAATCGGCTGATTAATATTGCTCTTTAATATTTTATACAGCACCCAAACAATCAGCAAAATACTTATCAGCAAAACACTCAATAAAACGCCTAAATGATGTAGAGCATTATCAAATAATTCAACCAAAGGAACATTAACTATTAAAAACATACCATTGTTTAATTGCTTTATATAAGGAATATATTTTATACCGTTATAATCAAAGTATACTCCTTCTTTCAATTGTTCAGAGTACCATTTTATTGCATTTAACGATTTACCCATAATTATTGAATTATCTATTCCCGGTTCGGTTGTTGCAATAATATAGTCATTTGCCTTATCTGCGAATAAAACGAAACTGTTTGGCGTAGGTTTTATTTTGACAATAGCTTTCAAAATTGTATCCAGTTCCCAATCAACTGTTGCCATACCGACTAAATCTTCTTTATCATAAATACCGGCACCTACTGTTGTCATTAAAATACCTAGTTGAGTGCTTTTATAAGGTCTGGCCCACGATACAACTTGTCCTTTTTGCAGGCCTTTACTGATTTCAGCATACCAATTTTGTTTAAAATAATCAAATGTGCTGTTACTGCACGAAGGGAGCATACTGATTTGCTTATCATCATTCCAAACAGCGTGTATACAAGAAATTTCCTGATTTTCATATACTTTATACGGTAGAAAATATATACCGTTACCCATTGAATTGGGGTAGTTTTTCAATATTTGTGCAGTAGAAAACTCACCAATATCCTGTTGTTTATCTTTATGGAAGTAAATTTCTCCCATTAAAGCCAAATCCATAGCATTTTTTTCTAATTCGGCAATATCTGTATTTATTTGTTTTTCAAAGGCTACAACAGAGGCATTATTACCGGCAATAAGCAATTCCTTATCATGGTAAAAAGCCATAACGGCGGCACAAACAATAACAGCCCCTAAAGCAAATAATAACGCAAAAGTCATAAATACGATTTTTGATTTTATACTCATTAATTTTTCTCCCCAATTGCCAAATGATTAAATAAACTTTTGCATTAATTGTCAATACTAATCATACGCATATTCAATATTTTATGCGGTTATTTTTCCAATTTACAATTATTCTGAATTTTTTATAAATTTGTTCAATAACAGCATTATTTGTAATAAAAAAAGAAGTCACCCAACAGGGTGGCTTCTTTTGTTGTCAGCTTTCCTTGCCTTAGTGGAACTCCTGGAACGAACGCTTCTCATATGCAAGGATTTCCTCTGCGTTATCACGCCGGAGCAGCACTTCTGCAACCGAATCCGGCACATAGTGAATTGAAACGTAGAGGAGTATCTCCTCGTGATTACCGCGCTCGATGAGTTCCTCTGCAGCTTCATCAGAAAGCGCACTCTGTCCAATCCTTTTCATGATGGCATCGTGGTCTCCAGATGCGATCAATTTCAAATCTTCTTTGTTCATAATTTTATAATTATTAAAAAAACACACAGGGACTGTAACATAAAAAAAAACTAATTGTCAATATTTTTTGACAAAATTGTTATTTTCAGACAAACACTTGTTACAGCTTTATTTTATAATTCTTTAATTTACTTAAAAACCGTGTGATAAAAGATATTCATACGCTTGGCAAAATTAATTTTAGGCTTAGGAGAGATTATCTCCCAACCGCGTTTTTTCATAATATCAAATTGACTGCGTCCCAAGTTATAAATCAGTCGAAACACTCTGGTATCGGCATAATTCATTTTTGCCAGCAAACGCTCGGATTTTACATATCCGTTCTCTACTGCATAGGCGAGTTTTTCTCGCACATGCACAAAATTTTTATCCTCAATGATTTCACGCGGTGTAACTTGTTCAACCCCTGCCTCTTGCAAAATTTCAGTTGGAATATACAGCTGTCCTGTCTTGGCATCGTCTTTTACATCTTTAAGCATATATGTGAGTAATACTGCCATCCCTAAATTTTTTGAAAGTTCTTCACCGACTTTCAAATGTTCCGAATCTATAATCATTAATGCCAAACGAAAGGGAATTACGGCCGATCCCCTGATATATTGTTCAAATTCTTTCATCCTCGGAGATTGCCAAGAATATTCCGTTTTTAAAACAGCACTGTTTAATATTTCCAGCCAATATTCCTTAGGCAAATTAAAGCGCATGCAATTTTTATATATCTTACGACCTATATTGGTAAGCGGAACCTTTTTATCATAAATATTATCCAACTCCTCGCGCCAAGCAGACAGAAACTCTCTCTTTTCTGCAAACGGCATATCGGAACGCGCTATTATATCTAAATGACGGCAAAAGGCGAACAGAGTATATATGGCCTCACGTTTTGATTTGGATAGACTACGCATACACCAAAACAAAGCAGGTTGTGATTTTCTAATCATTTCCCCTAAAGATAACATTTACACTCCTCTTATTGCAACGCTCTTATAGCGAATAGTCATAAACTGCCATATACTATACAAAAATATGCGTATCTCGTCAAGAAATCCTATTTTACATTGTTTATTATTTTGTAATAACTGCACGTAAATTTTAAGTTTATTCAAAATCAGAGCTGTTTTGAATTTTAATTTTTTGGAGCGTATCACATTCAGTAAAATTCGTGAGTTTTTTAGCCAACCGTTTAATTTGGCGCATTTTTGCTTCCGGCTCCATTTTGTATTTTTAAGCATCACGGATTTTTCAATTTCCATTGACACCAGTAAAACAGCTGAAACAAATGAACTAAATGGCAAATATATTGATAAATTCTCATTATTTAAAACCAATATCATTCTAGCAATCGGAGACGCTGCATAACCTATAATATCGGATAACCTTTTTTCATTAAGCGGTGTCGGTAACATAGCCGTATAATGCCAAACAATGAGCCAATCAGAAAGTAATGAAACTGAAAGATTTTCTCGTAAAAAACTTTGCTGTAAACGTGATAATATGTTATCAGAAACCGGTAAATCACGGCGAATTGCTTTTTCTAGCAAACGTAACTTTTCTTCTTTTATCGATATTTTATTGTTTTCATAAAAAAAGCGACGTTTACCCAAATCCACAAATTTAAGATAATTATTCCACAACTCAAGATATGAAACAGGAATCAGGGAAGTCAAAAAATCAGTCGACATTTATTTGCTCCAACCATTTTTCAAAATCACTTAAAGCTCTTTTACAATATAATTCCTTCCTATCCATTCCTTTAATCTTGCGGAATTTTCCGTTTGCAGTAATTTCTCCCTGAATTGTCGGAAACAACCCGAAATTGATATTCATCGGCTGATAATCATTCGTGGTATCGTGCAAATGTATCTGCATAGCTCCTGTTGCCGTAGTAGCCGGCGGTATAATCGGAAATTTATTTTTTACCAGACACGAGGCATAATATCCTGCCACCATTCCGACATTTGCACTTTCAACATATCCTTCACATCCACTGATTTGACCGGCAAACATAACGTTCTGTTGAGTTTTAAGGCGCAAAAATTCATCTAAAAGTATTGGACTTTGGATGAACGTATTTTTGTGAATACCTCCCAAACGAGCAAACTCGGCATTTTCGAGTCCGGGAATCATTCTGAAAATTCTTTCCTGTTCTCCATATCTAAGTTTTGTTTGAAAGCCTACAATATTGCGAAGAGTATCTTCCTTATTATCCTGACGTAACTGCGCCACCGCATAAGGTTTTTGCGTAGAGTTAGGATTAGTCAATCCTACCGGTTTCATCGGTCCGAACAATAAAGTATCACGCCCACGCTCAGCCATTACTTCTATGGGCAAACAACCATCAAAATAATTAGGCTCTTCAAAATCATGAAAAGGCATTTTTTCAGCTTTTAAAAGCTCATCAACAAACTTATAATATTGTTCTTCACTTAACGGGCAGTTTATATAATCGAATTTATCACCTTTATCATATCTTGACTGATACCAAGCTTTTGAGAAATCTATACTTTCTTTATAAACGACCGGAGCAATAGCATCATAAAAAGACAAAGATTTATTTGCAACTTTTGGTAAAATGGCTTTTATAAAATTCTGACTTGTCAATGGTCCGGTAGCAATAATAGTCAAAGGTGCATCAACACTTGGAAATTCAGTTATCTCTTCTGATATTACCTCAATATTTTCACAATTGTGCAGACTTTCACTCACAAATTTGGCAAAACCTTGCCTATCAACTGCCAGAGCACCTCCGGCCGGAACTTTGCAAACATCGGCAGAGCTCATAATCAAAGAACCGAATCTGCGCATTTCTTCGTGCATAAGCCCAACCGCATTGTGTTCTGCATCATCGGAACGAAGCGAATTAGAACAAACCAACTCGGCAAAATCTTTATTTTTATGGGCCGGCGAAAATTTATGCGGTTTCATATCAAACAATCGCACTTTTACTCCGCGTTTTGCTAATTGCCACGCTGCTTCCGTACCGGCAAGTCCGGCTCCTATAATATGCACTGTATTTTCCATATTACCTCACATTTATGTCAACTTATTGTTTTTTTCACAATTTGTAAACAACAAACCTTAACATTATTAAATGTTTTTTAAACCAAATATATTATACTGACTGCAAGAATGAGAAAAAATATGAGAACTGACAGATTTTACAAAAATTTTTTTATAGTCGTGATTTTGATTTCTGCGTTTTTACCATTTGATGTAAAAGCACAACAGGTAGTTGCGCAAGATGGTGCTAAAAATAGCGTTCCGTCATTAAGTGAATTTATAGATCAAAATCAAGAATCGTTACCGGCCGACAATAATCAGAAAGACAATAATAAAGATAATGCTAATGGAGGTAACTGGTTGCAAAATGCCGCCGGAAAATTAGCACAACAAGGCAGTAAAATGTTTGCCCCGAAAGAAGAAGAGGTAAGTGTAGTAAAGCGTTCTAATGCATCTGTTTTTGATATTTCGGGGATTATGTTAAGAATGGATATCAAGCAAGTTATGGAAGCTATGCAAAAACGCGGATACAAAAAAACCGCCGAGCATTTGGAAATACCTAATTTTATTCGCTGGAGATACGAAGAGCAATGTCGTAATCAAGGGGTTATCGGCTATGAGAGAATCGCCAACTGTGTGTTCCAGCTTTCTAAAAAGAACAATTATGAGTATGTTCAGAAGATGAATTTCAGTAATTTTCATACCAAAGAAAGTATTGAAGTTTATTTCACCAGTAATTTTACCGGTAACAAAGTGCATCGTGTAATGTATCAGACTGAAGCTGCGAACGTGTTGGGAAGCGGAGCTAAAGCTGAATATTTGCGCAACATCAAAGTTTTTGACTTCTGGAAAAAAATTAACCAAAAATACGGAGCTC
>JAFUXW010000104.1 GCA_017477035.1 Alphaproteobacteria bacterium
GATATTCTTTTGAAGCATCTTGGGGTTCCAATCAAGGATACAATTGCGTTTGGTGATGCAAAAGTAGATATACCTATGCTTGAAAAGTGTGAAATTGGTGTAGCTGTAGCAAGTGGCGGAGATGAAATAAAGGAAATGGCTGACTACGTTACTGATGCGGTAAATGAGGATGGATTATATAATGCGTTTAGGCATTTTCATCTGCTATAAATTTCTATTACATTTATGCCGATATATATGGAAAGGTGTTTTTCTGTAGGTAATGGGGAAAGCAAAATGTGAGGAATTGTTATGCCGTTTCAGATAATCAGAAATGATATTACAAAGGTTAAGGCAGATGCCATAGTCAATACAGCAAATCCAAATGTTTTAATTGGAAGCGGAGTAGATTCTGCTATATACAAAGCCGCCGGAAAGGATAAGCTTTTATCTGCACGTGGCAAAATCGGTAGACTCGAACCTGGAGAGGTTGGGATTACACCAGCCTATGCTTTGAATGCAAAATATATTATCCATGTAAGCGGACCGAAATGGAAGGGCGGAGAAAAAGGTGAAATAGAACTTCTAAAGCAATGTTATGATAAATCTCTGGAATTGGCGGCAGAAAAGAAATGTAAATCAATAGCTTTTCCGTTGCTGGCAACCGGGTTTTATGGATTTCCAAAAAGAATAGGGATAGAAATTGCTGTAGAAGCATTTACAAAATTTCTTCAAGAACATGACATGAATATACTGCTCGTTGTGTTTGGGTCAAATGCTGTAAAGATTTCCGGAGAACTTGGTGAAAATATTTCAAGCTATATCGATGACAAATACGTTTCGGATGCGCTTGAGGCAGAATATCCTAAAAACAGAATAAGTAGAGCTCATATAGTGGGCGCGGCTTTTGCAGCAGCACTTCCGACTGCAGGTGGACTTAATAAGAAATCATCAAAGGCAGCAATCGCAGGAGGCAGGGAAAAACATACTGATAAAGATTCATTGGATGACAAAATAAAGGAAATTTATAAAGAATCTTTCCATAATCATCTGCAAAAGCTAATTAATAAGAAAGGGATTAAGAATTCAGAGGTATATTCGGTATCAAATATCTCCAAGCAAACATTTTCCAAAATAATAAACGGAAAAGCAAAACCAACAAAGGAAACGGTTCTTGCTCTTGCGATAGGATTGAAATTAAACTTAGATGAAACTATAGATTTTCTCAAGATTGCCGGTTATGCATTATCTCCTATATCACAGACAGATGTAATCGTAGAGTATTTCATAGAACATTCCGATTACAGTGTAATGAAAATAAATATGGTTCTGTTTGATTATGGATTGGATCCTATTTCAAACGGATGATAGAAAGGTCAACTGCTGGTTGACCTTTTTTCAATTTCAATAAGGTATCATCTAATCATCAAGAGAAGCAAATGCCTTAGTAAAAAAGGCGTGAAAAGGAGGATACATGATATGGCAAATAATATGACGGAGATAATTTACATTTTGGATAGAAGCGGTTCAATGAGTGGACTTGAAGCTGATACTATCGGTGGATTTAATTCTATGATGGAGAAGCAGAAGAAAACCGGAAAGAATGCACTGGTTTCAA
>JAFUXW010000105.1 GCA_017477035.1 Alphaproteobacteria bacterium
ATAAAATTAAAAAAACAATAAAAATTTGTTTATAATGCAAAAAAAATAAATCAGATTTTAACACATTGGTAATATGTAACCCGTATAATTTCGAAGGATAATATTTTTTATGAACAAAGAGAAAAGCAAGATGAAGTTTTTGTTACGTTGGTATTTTGTCTTAATTGGTTTGCTTTTATACAGCACGTCTGCATTTGCTTCGGTAAATGTTCAAAATATGCGTGTCGGTAATCAGAGCGATGGTGCGAGAGTTGTTTTTGATATAAGTCAAAGCATTAATTATAGAGTGTTTTTGCTGGATAATCCTAAAAGAGTTGTGGTTGATTTGGATGATGCAAATATCGGAGCTCTCAAAACAAAAGTATCAAATCAGGTTATACTAAACAGCAGAGTGGGTAAAATGTCTGGTAATGATAAGCGCGTCGTTTTTGACTTATCCCGTCCTGCTACAGTTAAAAAGGCATTTATGATACCTCCTCAAGGAGGACAAAGTTGGCGTTTAGTGGTGGATTTGGAAATGGTCGGTGAAAGTGCATTTAAATCTAAAATAGGCAATAATCACATTGTTACCAATAATACAAAATTTTCACCGGAAGAGGAAAAATCTGAAAGTTCTTGGTGGAGTTTTGGCTCTTCTGATGAGGCAAAAGTTGATAATAAAATTAATCGTAAACGTATTATTGTTTTAGATCCCGGTCACGGCGGAAAGGATCCAGGTGCCATTGGAGCGTACGCTAAAACATACGAAAAAAATGTTACTTTAGCAATGGGAAAAGAATTGAAACAATTGTTGCAAAATAAGGGATATGTCGTCTATCTGACAAGAGAAAGTGATATATTTATTCCTCTTCGTCAACGCACCAAAATAGCGCAAAAATACAAGGCTGATTTGTTTATGTCGATACATGCTGACAGTGCACAAAATCGCAATGCTACCGGTTTATCTGTATATACTCTTTCGGATACGGCATCAGATAAAGAAGCGGCTGCTTTAGCCGAACGAGAAAATAAAGCTGATATAATAGGTGGAATTGACTTGGGAGGGAACACCAAAGAGGTTAATGATATTTTGATTTCTTTGTCGCAGACGGATACACGCAATAAATCTTCAAAATATGCTACCTATTTGGTTCAGGAAATGTCAAAAAGTGTGAAATTGGTGAAAAATACTCATAGATTTGCGGGATTTGCCGTGCTGAAAGCTCCTGATGTTCCTGCAGCTCTTTTGGAAATGGGGTATCTTTCAAATAGAACGGAAGAAGCGAACTTACGAACATCATCGTATAGAAAAAAGTTGGCCGAATCTGTGGCAAGAGCTGTCGACAGATATTTTAAAGATCCTGAGATTGCTTCAAACTAATAAAATATTATTGCATTTTTTGCGGTTTGCGATAAATTTTTATAAATCTGTATTAATACTGTAAGAGAAAGTTATGCTACGTTTTTTATCATATATGGCCAGTTTGGCGTTGTTCTGCTTAATAATATTGATTGTTGCCGCTACTTACGGATTATCAAGAATCAATATTACGATTCCTGATTATCGCCAGCTGGCAAATTATGAACCTGCTGTAACAACTCGTTTGTTTGCCGGAGATGGGCAGGTTATGATGGAATATGCTGCGGAAAAACGCTTATTTGTGCCGATTGAAAAAATTCCTGATATGGTAAAAAATGCTTTTATCGCAGCAGAAGATAAACATTTTTATAGTCATGCCGGCATAGATTATACAGGTATTATTCGTGCTGCCCTAGGTAATTTGCGTAATATGGGGAAAGGTCGTCGTCCGGCTGGTGCATCTACTATAACTCAACAAGTGGCAAAAAACTTTTTGCTCAGTTCTGAATTGTCGTATACCAGAAAGTTAAAAGAAGCTGTTTTAGCCAGACGCATCAATAAAGCTTTTACTAAAGATCACGTTTTGGAATTATATCTGAATGAAATTTATTTAGGAAATCGTGCTTACGGAGTTGCGGCAGCGGCAATGAACTATTTTAACAAATCGCTTGATGAACTTACACTTGATGAAGTAGCATTTTTGGCAGCATTACCCAAAGGACCGAATAACTATAATCCGAAAACCAAATATGATGCAGCAATTGCTCGACGTAATTGGGTAATCAGTCGTATGGTTGAAGATGGGTATGTCAGTGCAGATGAAGCAGCTGAAGCTAAAGAAAGGCCGCTTAAAGTTGCTGAACATAAAAACGGATTTTTAAAAGATACAGAATATTATAGTGAAGAAGTTCGTAGAACAATAAGTAATAATTTTGGTGATGAAGCACTATATCAGGGTGGCTTGATTGTGCGAACTACCGTTGATCCGAGATTGCAAACCATAGCTACCAATGCGGTTCGTAAGGGGTTAATTGCATATGACAAGCGTCATGGTTGGCGCGGAGCAGAAACACAAATTGAAATTGATGATAATTATCGAGAAAATCTTAAAAATGCTAAACTAACGGCAGGTGACGAAACTGATTGGCAAAAAGCTGTTGTATTGAAAGTTAATAAAGATAAGGCGGAAATTGAAACGGATAAAGGGGAAACAGGTATAATATCTTTGTCTTCTCTTAAGTGGGCAAGACATGCTGAAAAAGGTAAAAATATGGGACCTGTTCCCTCAGCTGTTACTCAAGTGTTAAATAAAGGTGATGTTATTTATGTTCAAAATATCACAAAAGATGATAAGGATAAAATAAAGTCATTTGCTTTGCAACAAATTCCGGAAGTTCAAGCAGGAATGGCTGTAATGGATCCGCATACCGGAAAAGTTTTAGCGTTAGTGGGGGGATTTTCTTTTGCAAAATCACAGTTTAATCGTGCAACTCAAGCTTATCGTCAAACCGGTTCTAGTTTTAAACCGTTTGTGTACCTGACGGCATTAGAACAAGGATATTCCCCGACGGATTTGATATTAGACGCTCCGTTTGTGCTTGATCAGGGAGAAGGTATGCCAAAATGGAAACCGGTAAATTATTCTAAAAAGTTTTACGGATTAATGACATTACGCCGCGGAGTTGAATTATCAAAAAATTTAATGACTGTTCGCTTAGCTCAAGATATCGGAATGGATAAAATAGTAGAAATGTCTAAGCGGGTAGGAATCAATAATCATCTTCCGCCGTATTTATCTTCCTCGTTAGGGGCAGCTGATACCAGAGTTATTGATATGGTAAGCGCATATTGCGTGATTGTAAATGGAGGTAAAAAAGTTCCGCCGTATATGATTGAGCGTATTCAAGATCGTAAGGGTAAAACTATATATAAACACGAACAAACACCATGTCCTTTCTGTGCTGCTGATAAATGGGATAATCAGGATGAGCCTGATTTTCAAGTTGTGCGAGAGCAAGTCGTTGACCCTCTTTCAGCATATCAGATGACTTCTATTTTGGAAGGGGTAGCAACCCGAGGAACAGGCGCTAAGCTCAATGAATTACATCGTCACTTAGCTGGTAAAACCGGAACAACCAATGAAACAAAAGATGCATGGTTTGTCGGTTTTTCACCTGATTTGGTAGCCGGTGTTTATGTAGGTTTTGATGAGCCTGAAAGCTTGGGACGTTATGAAACCGGTGCAGCCTCTGCGTTGCCGATATTTTATGATTTTATGAAAGAAGCACTAAAAGATACGCCGGATACAAGTTTTCGTATTCCTGCCGGTATCAAATTGGTTAGAGTTAATCCGCAAACTGGTAAACCATCAGCTCCCGGTGATACAGTCGTAATCACCGAGGCGCTCAAACCTGATTTTGATTTTAACAATCGTCAACGCGTTATTGACGATGATGACTCCTTAGTGGCTGCTCCGGAGCAAGATGGAAGTAGTTTGCAAATCGGAGGAGAATATTAATGAGAGCTGATTTTTATAATATATTTAGTGAAATTGAGCAATCTCTTGATTTGCTGAGGAGGTATCTTTGACTACGATAACGCTGTGTTACGTCGTGATGAATTAAATTCTCTTACATCTTCACCTGATTTATGGAATAATCAGGAATTGGCTCAGAAATTGATGAGCGAAAAAAATATTTTAGATGCCAAACTTTCACAATATGAAAATTTTATAAATGTTGTTTCAGAATACAAGGAAATGGCAGAATTTGCCGAAGCAGAAAATGACGAAGCAATGCAAAACGAATTGCTTTCTAATCTGAAAGATTTACAGGTTCAGGTAAAACATGCGGAATTGGAATCCTTGCTCTCGGGAGAAGTCGATGGAAATGATACATACTTGGAAGTTCATGCCGGTAGCGGTGGAACCGAAGCTATGGATTGGGCGCAAATGTTGCTTCGTATGTATACCAGATGGGCTGAAAATCACAAATATAAAGTTGAGTTGATAGAAGAGACAGAAGGCGATGTAGCAGGCATAAAATCGGCTACCATGAAAATATGCGGTCACAATGCTTACGGATGGCTTAAATCAGAAAGCGGAGTGCATAGATTAGTCAGAATTTCACCATTTGATAGTGCAGCTCGCCGTCATACAAGTTTTGCTTCAATAGGAATATATCCTGTTATTGATGATAACGTGCAGATAGATATTAATCCGGCAGATTGTCGTATAGATACATACAGAGCATCTGGAGCCGGCGGACAGCATATTAATAAGACGGATTCAGCAGTAAGAATTACACATATTCCTACAGGAATAGTAGTATCCAGTCAAACGCAGCGTTCGCAATTTCAAAATAGAGATAATTGTTGGAAAATGTTAAGAGCGCGGTTATATGAAATAGAAATGCAGAAAAAAGCCGATGCGGCGCAAGAGGCTCGTGATAATCAAGGGGATAATGGTTGGGGTTATCAAATTAGATCGTATGTATTACAACCGTATCGTCTTATAAAAGATTTGCGAACAGATGCCGAAACGGCTGATTGTAAAGCGGTTCTTGACGGAGAAATTGATTTATTCCTATCCGCTGCATTGGCGCAAAAAATTAAAAAAGATGATATGCAAGGCGGAAAATAGAGGAGCCGAAAAGCTATGAAAAAACTATCAGCCAGAGCCTATTTTTTGAAAAAAACCGTTGATTGTTTTGTTGCCGGATTATTTGTGGTTTTGCTGTTGTTTTTGTGGACTTTGTATAAAGGTCCTATTTCTGTTCCGTATTTGAAACCATATATTATTCAAGCCTTAAACTATGATGAAAATGAATATTCGGTTGATATCGGAGATGTTAATATTGAATTGGTTCGCTCGATTCAACCGCTTAGAGTTACTGCCAGAGAAGTGAGCTTGCAAAAAAAAGATGGTTCCGTAAATATCGAAGCTCCGAAATTATATATGTCATTTAGTTTGCGAGCATTGATGAAAGGCATCATTGCACCAAGTGATATAGGTTTGATTAATCCTACGGCAAGTATATCGACTTCATATGGGGTTAAAGAAGAAAATATAAATGAAAGTTCAAAGAAAAAACTCCAATTTTATGTTGAAAGAATAAACGAGTTTTTGGATCATTATAATTCTGAAGATAAAATCTATCCTGAAAGTTATGTCAATAACATAGCAATTAAAGATGGAGAGATTGAATTTAATGAATTGGATTTCGGACGTGTGTGGTTGCTATCAGATGTAAATTTTGAATTTAATCGCAATTTTATTAATATGAATATGAATGCCAATGCTCTTATAAATATAAACGATAAGATTGCCTCTGCCGGATTTGAAAGTGAATATCATGCCTCTGATGATAAATTGGATTTGGAAATTTATTTTTCCGATTTAATTCTGTCAGACATATTGAGTACATTTAACGAAACTACCGAAGAAAATTTATTATCCGTAATGTCTGTTGAAGTTCCTGTAAATGGAAAAATAAAGACAATTATAAAACTAGAAGATATTCGTCAGCATCCGGAAACTGCAAATGATTATTTAAGTGATGCTGTGGAACGTATTGATTTTGAGCTGGATGGTGGACAAGGGTATGTGTCTTTTGAGGGTAATGATAAATATAATTATGAGATAGATGAAATGCAACTTTCCGGAGTTGTTACCGGTGGCATAGATGAAGTCAAAGTAGAAAATGCCGAATTGAAAATGGGAGGTCAAAATGCAAAATTAAGTTTTTATGCCGATGGCTTGGAAACTTTTTATTTGAGTGATTCCTTAAAAGATTTGGTACTTCGCTTTAAGGTCAATGTAGCACAATTTCCTCTGGGAGAGCTATCACGATTTTGGCCTCGATATCTGGCTGAACCGGCATGGGAATGGTGTAAGGAAGGATTGACCGGTGGAACGGCAAAAAATGGCGAATTTGTGTTCGATTTTGGGTATAATCGCAAAAATGATGCTTGGGGATTGCAAAATCTTAAAGGTAAAGCATATTTGGAAGACGGAAACATATTTTATTTGGATGGAATGCCAATTGTAAATAAAGTCTACGGAACAGCTAATTTTTCACAAAAAAATATATCAATAGATATTGATAAAGGCGCTAGTGACGGGGTTATGATTACCGGCGGCAGAGTTAATATTTATGATTTGGATAAGTATGATAATTTTATTTCCATTAAGTTAATCGGCAATTCATCTGTTAGCGATGCTCTGAAGTTAATAGATAATGAACCGCTGAATTTTGCTTCGGAAATAGGTATAAGTCCGGAAGATGTGCAAGGAAATGTCGATGTGAAACTTAATTTAGATTTTGAACTAAGGCAAGATTTGAAGGGTAGTGATATTAAAGTTGATGTTGATGCTGATTTGCACAATGTTGAAATAAATAAATTAATACCGGAGCATAAGCTGTATTCCGATGAAATAAAGTTGAATGTCAATTCTAAAGGGTGGACCATTGAGGGAAATGCAAAATTTGATGATATTCCTTTACAACTTAAAATGAATGAAAAATTCGCCGAAAAATCCTATAAGGGCAAATGTAATATTTCATTTTTACTTGATGATAAGGTAAAAAAGATATTGGGCTTAGATTGGAAACTTATATCTGCTCCGAATATGGAAGGCTCTATGTCGGTTAATGCCGATGTTACGGTTAAAGAAGATAATTTAATAAATATTGATTTAACGGCTGATTTAAAAAATACCAAACTTGATTATCCTTATTTTGGTTTTGAAAAAACATACGGACAACCGTCAACTCTTAAGGCAAAAGTTTCCATGCGCAAAGATAAAATAATCTCTGTTTCCGAATTAAACTTAAGTAAAGCAGGATTCTCAATAGGCGGAAATGTTGCAATGTATCCGAGTGGCAGAGTTAAGACGGTGGATATTAATAAAATTGATGGACCAAAAACTTCGGCACGAGCCAAAATAAGCTTAGATGATAAAGATGATGCAGATATTAAAGTAGAAGTTTCCGGTTTGAGTTACGATTTAATACCGTTATTTGATAAGATAGATAATAAGCAGTCGGTAAAAGAAGACAAAAAAGCAATAATTCAGGAAAACGAGGATGACGGCTTGGAAAATGTCAATAATACAGATATATTTATTACGGTAAATAGTTTGTGGACCAATAATACAACTCCGATTAAAAATTTTGCAGGTAGCGCAAAATTGCGCAAAGGAATTGGTATTGATGAGGTAAATATTGTCGGAAATTATGGTATTGATAAATCAATTAAACTTAATTTAAGTTATAGTCCTCGCGGTAATAAGGAACACTATCTTTCAATAAACAGTAATAATGCCGGAAGTACTCTTAAAGTATTGCGCCTATATGATAATATGGTGGGCGGAACACTTAAAATAGAAGCGAGAAGAGCAAGGGATAAAAAGTTTATTGGTCATGCAACTGTAAGAGATTTCAGTATACAAAATGCACCGGTAATGGCAAAGCTTTTATCTGTTGCGTCATTTACCGGAATGCTTGACTTATTAAAGGGAGATGGCTTGACGTTTACGCATTTTAATGCTCCGTTTGAGTATCAATACAAAATACTTAAGCTTAATCATGCTAAAGCAGAAGGTAATGTTGTTGGTATTACTGTAAACGGAACATATAATCGCGCTTCTGATGATTTGGGATTCTTTGGCGTTATTGCTCCGGCATACAGTTTGAATCGCTTTTTAGGAAAAATTCCGGTAGTAGGCAATCTGTTGGCCAATAAAGACGGAACTATTTTTGCCGCTGATTATAAAATTGACGGTTCGGTTGATGATCCGAAGGTTGATATAAATTCATTATCAATTCTAAGTCCTAATTCAATGAAAGAATGGTATAATAAAAACTTCGGTGATGGTGATGATTTGTAAAAAAATCGGCATAGATTTTCACGGAGTTTTGAATACAAATCCATCATTTTTTCGAGATTTTTGCCATCAAGCAATAAATAGAAATATAGAAATTCATCTTATTAGCGGCGGCCCTAGAGAAACTATTGCTGAATTTGCACAAATGAATAGCATAAAATATACTAAGCTGTGGTGTATATTTGATTACTTCAATGCTAAAAATGAGGTTAAATTTTTGCCAGATGGTTCTTTTCATGTAGATGATGAAAACTGGAATAAAGCAAAAGCTCAATATTGCTTAAAAAATAATATAAATGTGCAAATAGATGATAGCCATATCTATAAAAGATATTTTATCACTCCTTATTGTTTGTATGATGAACATTCAAAAACTGGAATTATAAACGGAGAAATGATAAATTTTTCTCATTCGGCAAAACTGTGCTTGGAAAAAATTTGTGATGCGGTTTCTCGTTAATAGTGCGGTGGCGGCGTTTCTTCACTTTGTGGTTTCACAACATCCTGTTCCATTATTGATTTAAGCGCTTCATTTTGTTTTAGAAGATAATCTAAGAGCTTTCCTTGTTTAATCACCACCTCGCTCAAGTCATCAATGGATTTCTGCTGATTATCCAGTGCCATCTCAATATTAATTAACCTGTTTTGCAGTTCTTCGTTTTGCATGTTTACCTATTTATACACTCCTAATTTCGGGTCAGATACGTTAATTTTATCTACTAATCTTTTTTGCTCGACTTCATCTAGCTGAACTTTTTGACCATTTTCATCACGTTTATAATATTTTACGGAATAACCGTCATAGCTTACTTCATAAATCAAAATGCCTTGTTCGTCGTATTCGCGATATTCTTGCTCATCCCATTGGCCGTTTTGGAACATCTTTTCAGTTCTTATGTTTCCGCTTGGATAGAAAACTTTCATCAAACCGTTTATTTTATTATTTTTTAAGTCGGCAATAAAAGCCGGTTTTCCATCTTCATAATATCCTGTAGCTGTTCCTTCGGCAATGCCATCAGAATTAAAAGGTAATTTCAGCATAATTTGTCCGTTAGGGTAATAGTTTATCACATCATCAACTATTTTATCATTGCGATACGTTGTAGACATCAGTAAATCACCATTTTTATCATATTCCCGATATTTGCCGTTATATGCACCGTTTTCTACTTCTGCCATTAGTGAAGGTTTGTTGCTTCCCTCATTGTATTGAGCTAGTGTTCCGGTTATTTTTCCTGATTTGTAAGGGACCTGTGCTTGCAAAGAGCCGTCACGATTATATACTGTCATTGTTCCGGTTAAATTTTCCATAATCGGATTACCTTCTTCATCATAATAAAGTTGGTCGGCTCTAAGATTTGCAGTTGGCGTCACTAATTTATACTTCATTTCACCTGTCGGGTAATATCCGGCAACTTGTCCTTGATATTTACCATTTTTATATGCAATTTCCTGCTCTGTATTTCCATATTTATCCTTGGTTATAATATTGCCGGATATTTTACCGTTTTTATATGGAATGATTTCTCCGATTTTCTGACCTCCGTCTCGGTAATAAACTGCCTTTCCGTTAATCATATTGTTAACATAATTGGCTTCAAACAGTTTGCGCCCTTGTTGATCATAATCGGTGATTGGACTACTGACTTTACCATTTTTGTATGCAACTTTGCTTTTAATATTACCATTAGGATAATATTCGGTTGCTTCGCCTGTCAGTTCACCGTTTTTATATGTATAAACGTGTTCACGTTGCCCGTTTTCATAAAATAAAGTTTCGGTTCCGTCCATTAAATTATTTACAAAGGTTACTTCCGATTTTTTCTTACCATTTTGGTAATACATTATACCTTTACCATTAAGCGCACCATCTTTGTATGGTAATTTAGCATATATGTTGCCATTATCATAATATAATGTTTGAGTTCCATTCGGAACATCATGCACATATTCGGTACTTGATATAAGCTGTCCGTTTTCATTATAAATATTTGAAATACCTTCGCGAAGCCCATCTGTAAATATAGTTTTTTCCTGCAAGTTGCCGTTTGCATAATATGTTACTGCTTCGCCTTCTGCCTTGTCATTTTTGTATGATATTTTAGAAAGGATTTTACCATCAGGATAATATACTATATCATCTCCTTCACGAAAACCTTTATTGTATGAAGTAACCTGTTGCGGTTTTCCATCTTCGTAATATGAGTAGTCCAGACCATCCGGTTCTCCATTAATAAAAGATGTTTCGTACTTAATTTGGCCGTTTTCATAAAATTCTCTGGCTTTTCCATGTATTTGCCCTAACTCATTGATTTGAGTAATATAACGCACCTTTCCGCTTGGGTGATACCCTGTTTCTTTTTCAACCCTTACATTATCACGATAAGTGGTTTCAGTTTCAAGATACCCTTCAGGATTATACGATTTAGCAGGTCCATTTAAAGCATCATTGGAATATGTAAATATTTTTTCAAGACTTCCGTCTCTAAAATAAGTTTTAGTTTCTCCTTCAAGTTTGTCATTTATAT
>JAFUXW010000106.1 GCA_017477035.1 Alphaproteobacteria bacterium
AGAGGTAATAATATGAAAAAAACAAAAGTTGCTTTGGTTTATGATTTTGACGAAACACTCAGCACCACTTATATGCAGGATTATTTTTTAATTCCGGAACTTGGCATGAAACCATCGGAATTTTGGAAACAAGCAAATGCTTGGTCTGCAGCAAACGGTGTTGACCAAATTATGGGCAGTATGTTTTATTTCAAAAAAACCGCCGAAGAAAAAGGATTTAAATTGACTAAAGAAAATTTAGCCTGTTGCGGAGAAGTCATCGTGTTTTTTAAAGGCGTGGAAGAATGGTTTGAACGCATAAACAAATATGCCAGTTGTTGGGACTTGGATATAGAGCATTACATAATCTCATCAGGTTATGAAGAAATTATTTCCGGATGCAGTATCCGCCAATTTTTCAAAGATGTTTATGGTTGTGCTTTTGCTTATGGAAAAGATGGGCTTCCTCTGTGGCCGGCTCGAGTAGTTAACTATTCCGGTAAAGTGCAATATCTGTCTAAAATAAACAAAGGACTTGGTAAGTTTGACGATAAAGCAGTTAATGAATATACTCCTGATGACAAACGCCGTATTCCGTATTCTCGTATTCTCTATTTTGGTGACGGAATGACTGATATTCCTTCAATGAAAATGGTAAAAGACCATGGAGGAATTTCCATTGCTGTTTATAAACCACACAGCAAACAAAAAGAAAAAGCCATAAAACTACTTAAAGAAAACCGTGTTGATTTTGCTTTGCCCGCTGATTATCGTGAAGGTAAAGAAATAGATTATATCGTAAAAACAATTTTAAATAAAATTGCTATAGAACGTGATTTGGAAATTTTGAAGAAGCGTGAAGATAAAAAGAAATTGTGCCCTATTTAAAAAATTATCTTTTTGCATCTTGCGAAGCGAAAAAAATAATCCCATATATGTATTAGTTTAATTTATGGGAGATTTTGTTATGAGTAAACAAAAATTCAAAACAGAAGTCAGCAAATTGCTTGATATTGTTATAAATTCGCTGTATTCGGAAAAATATATTTTCTTGCGTGAATTAATTTCAAATGCCAGCGACGCTTGTGATAAACTGCGCTATTATTCGCTCACCAATCCGGGAATTGCCAAAGATAATGGTGACTTCAAAATCACCATCACTCCTAATTCCGAAGATAATACCTTAATTGTAAGTGATAACGGTATTGGTATGAACAGAGATGATTTAATTAATCATTTGGGAACAATTGCCAAATCAGGCACAGCAGATTTTGTGCGCAACGCTAAAGATAACGGTTCGGTGGTTGATTTAATCGGCAAGTTCGGTGTAGGTTTTTATTCTGCATTTATGGTAGCGGAGAAAGTGGAAGTTACTACTCGCCGTGCCGGTGAAGATCAAGCCTATTTATGGAAATCAAACGGAGTTGACGGTTTTGAAATCAGCGAAACAACTCGTGAAAAAATCGGCACCGATATAAAGCTGTATTTAAAAGAAGATGCCAAAGATTATACAGACACTATTTACTTACGTCATATTATACGCACATACTCTGACCATATAAATTATCCGATTGTACTTGATTTAGGCAAAGCCGGAGAAGAAAACGTAAACACCGGCTCGGCTCTGTGGACTAAAAATAAAGCAGATATCACCGAAGAACAATACAATGAATTTTATCATCATATTTCACGCAACTTTGATACCCCTTGGATGCGTTTACATTTTAAAGCAGAAGGAAGTATTGAGTACACCGGACTTTTATATATTCCGTCCGAAGCTCCTTATGACTTATTCCAACCGGACAGACAGCAAAGCTTAAAACTTTACGTTAATCGTGTATTTATTTCCGATAAAGTAGAAGACTTGATGCCTGCATACTTACGTTTTGTTAAAGGTATTATCGACAGTGCCGATTTACCGCTTAACATTTCGCGAGAAATGTTACAGCAAAACGCTCTTATTGCCAAAATCAAAAACGGAACTGTAGGTCGTATCTTAAAAGAACTGAAAAAACGTTCCGAAGATTATGATGATTATATGAAGTTTTGGAAAATATTCGGAATTGCGTTCAAAGAAGGTATTTATGAAGATGCCGTAAATCGCGAAGAAATTGCTTCATTATCACGTTTTTACTCCACAAATGCCAAAGAGCGCTTAACATCTCTTGATGAATATATTTCACGTGTTAAAGATGGACAAACCAATATCTACTACATTACGGGTGATGATGTGCCTACATTGCGCAATAATCCGCAATTGGAAGCCTTTAAGGCCAATAACGTTGAAGTTTTATTACTCGTCGATCCTATTGATGAATTTTGGGTTCAGACACTTACAAATTATAAAGGTTATCCGATTAAACATATCTCACAAGCCGATATCGATTTAAAAATGGAGCGCAATACTCCGAAAGCTGACGAAGGAAGTTTAAAGAGATTGACCGACTTTATGACTGAGTTGTTCAAAGATGAAGTGGGTAAAGTTACCTCCACCGAAAAGCTTACCAATTCTCCGGTAAGTTTAACGGTTGAAAACGGACAAATGAGCATTCACTTAGAAAGATTAATGCGCAATCATCAGCAACAGACCACATTTGCCAGTTCTCGTATTTTGGAAGTTAATCCTTACCATCCTCTGATTATCAAACTAGCCGATGCTATGTTTGATGAGAATCAAAAACAAACAGTGGAAGAAGTTTCTCGTTTATTGTTGGATCAAGCCAAAATAGCCGAAGGAGAATCCATTACAGACAGTTCATTCTTTAGCGAAAAGCTTAGCGATTATATATTACGAGGATGGCAAAAAAGCGCCTAGCTAAATAATATGTTTATCACCCATAATCCGCCAAACTTTTGTTTGGCGGATTATTCATATAATAACAGCAAAAGCCTCTTCCGAACGAACATGAGCTTGAGGAAACGATTCTGTAAATAACTATAAAGTCATCAATCCAGTTAAAAAAATTATGCACAAAGAGTTTTAGATTTAACATTCAGGTAAATGATTAACTTACGCATAACAGCAGTAATAGCAACCATTTTAGGTTTGGCACGTTCAAGCAAACTTTCATAAACAGGTTTATATTTAGTATCATATTTAAAAGCCGCCAATGCTGCCATAAACAATGCTTTCTTAACCTCAATTCTTCCGTTCTGAGTTCGTCTGTAACCGTTTATTGTTCCGCTGTCTTTAGCAAAAGGAGCAACACCGCAAAGAGCAGCAATTCCCGTTTACCAAATTACCTGTCAAACCACTGTGGGTATATGCCTGACACGGAGTTTTACATTCATACAGGCCTTCTTTAAAGCCTTCCGGTGTCGACCTTTCTTTACACTTGTAATAGGTGCCTTGCGCATTCGTACACGATTCGCAATTCCACCATTCTTCACATGCTTG